>DAOUPY010000038.1 GCA_030625925.1 Fusobacteriaceae bacterium
GCCTAGATCTTTACAGGATGTAGACTGTGCATTTATCAATGGAAACTATGCTTTAGACGCTGGAATTGACCCTGTAAAAGATGCTATATTGAGAGAGGGAAAAGACTCACCTTACTCCAATATTGTGGCTGTTAAAACAGAAAATAAAGAAGATCCAAAAGTAGAAGCTCTTATGAAAGCACTTCACAGTGAAAAAGTAAAAGACTTTATAATTAACGAGTATAAAGGTATTATCGCACCAACATTTTAAGAGATAGATCAAAAAGAGGCTAACCCTTTTGGGTTAGCCTCTTTTTGATCTATCATATATTTATATAATTTTTATTATTTAATAGTGATTACTTTTAAAGTGTTTGTAGTTCCTGGCTTATATAACTCTTCACCACAAGATAATACTACAACATCTCCAGCTACAGCTCCTATATATCTTTTAGATATAATTTGTGCAAATCCTGCAAATGCATCGATAGTCTTTACGTCATCATCGATTGCTGAATCTGTATTCATCACTGGATATACACCCTTAGTCAGCATAAGCTGGTTAGCTGTAGTTTCATTATTTGTAAGTGCTACAATATGTGCTGATGGAAAATATTTTCTCAAGTTTCTAGCTGCTCTACCAGTTTCAGTCGCTACGAAAATCAATTTAGCGTTAAGTGTCTCTGCTACTTCTACAGTTCCTTTAGAAACTGCTTCAGTTATACTCATATCTCCTCTGAAATCATGATGAACATATCCCATTACTGAGTCTGTTTTTCTACAAATTTTTGCCATTGTAGACACAGCTTCTACCGGGTATTTACCCTTAGCTGTTTCTCCTGAAAGCATTACTGCATCTGTTCCATCTAAGATTGCATTGGCTACGTCTCCTGCTTCTGCTCTAGTTGGTCTTGGATTTTGAATCATTGAATCTAACATTTGAGTAGCTGTGATTACCATCTTCCCGGCTTCATTACACTTATCGATCATCATCTTTTGTGCAAATGGTACTTCCTCTACTGGAATTTCTACTCCTAGGTCTCCTCTGGCTACCATGATTGCATTAGATAGTTCTAAGATCTCATCAAAGTTATCAACACCCTCTTGATTTTCTATCTTAGAGATGATTTGGATATTAGCTCCTCCATTCTCCTCTAATACTTTCCTTACTGCTCTTACATCATCAGCTTTTCTGATAAATGAAGCTGCTACAAAGTCTACTCCTTGTTCGCAACCAAATTTAAGGTCATTGATATCTTTTTCTGATAATGCCGGTAAGTTTACAGATACACCTGGTAAGTTTACCCCTTTATTTTCTCCCAATGCTCCAGTATTATTCACAGTACAGATTACCTTATCAGCAATAACTTCTTTAACTGTCAGTCCCACTAAACCATCATCTAATAAGATTATATTTCCAGCTTTTAAGTCTTCTGTTAATCCTTTATATGTAACTGCTACTATATCCTTGTTTCCAACGATAGTTTCATCAGTTGTAATTGTAAATTCTTGACCGGCTTCTAAGATTACGTCATCTCCACCTTCTAATTTGATAGTTCTGATCTCAGGTCCCTTTGTATCCAAAAGGATAGCTGCTTTAATTCCTGTCTCTTTTATTACTTCTCTCATTGTATCTATTCTGCCACCATGTTCAACATAGTTTCCATGGGAAAAATTTAATCTCATTACATTCATTCCAGCTTTTAAAAGGCTGGTTAACATTTCCTTTGATTCTGATTTTGGACCAATGGTACATACTATTTTTGTTTTTTTCATTACTTTCCTCCTGAATTTGTAAAAAATTATTATGAATGAGCTTCCGCTCAGCATTATATTATTTGGTTAAGATATGAGCTAATTCAATATCTTTTCTTTTTTGAGTGTTATCCACTATTCCATTCCATGCATAATCAATGAATTTTGTAGTTATCTTGTTACTCTCAGAACAAATCATCATCCCACTTTCTCCTGCCATAAGTTCTTTTACAGCCCTAGCACCCATTTTTGTTGCTAATACTCTGTCGAATGCAGATGGTGATCCCCCTCTTTGAATATGTCCTAACACAGTTATTCTCAGTTCTGTCTCTACAATTTTCTTTAATTCATTTCCGATTTCGTAGGCAGATCCTACTCCCTCAGAAACTAAGATTATATCATGTAATTTCCCCATAGCTCTTCTCTCTTTTATAACATCAGCTATATCTTGTACAGTATCCTTTGCTTCTGGTATGAAGAAACCATCTCCTCCAGCAGCTAATGATGCATATAGTGCCAAATCTCCTGCATCTCTACCCATTACTTCTACTAAATAAGTTCTTTCATGGGAAGTAGCAGTATCTCTCAACCTAACCATAGCTTCTATGATTATATTTAAAGTCGTATCATATCCAATGGTAAAATCTGTTCCGATTATATCATTATCTATAGTCCCTGGAATTCCAATAACCTTTATTCCGTGTTCCTTGTATAAAAGATCTGCTCCATGGAATGACCCGTCTCCACCAATAACTATAAGACCCTCTATTTCGTGAGCCTTTAAATTGTCTGCAGCGATTTTTCTTATTTCCGGATCTTTAAATTCAGGCAGTCTGGCACTCAAAAGCACCGTTCCCCCTCTGTCTATAATTCCACTTACATCAGAACTGGTCATCTTAAAAATATCATTATCTAACATCCCTTTATAACCTCTTCTTACACCAAACACTTCTATTCCGTGGTAAAATGCAAACTTTGCCGCTGATCTAATGGCAGCATTCATTCCTGGTGCATCTCCACCACTTGTTAATATGGCTATTCTTTTCATATCCAAACACCCCTTCAAATATAACTTCTATGGTTATTTTCTAATAATTTAATAATTATTCAAGAGGTTTTTTTATTTATACCCCTTGATTCACTTCACCTATTTTTCTAAATTTTTCATATCTCAGATCTTTTAATTCCAAAATAGGAAGATCTTTTATTTCTGCATAAGCTTCCAATACTTTTACTTTTAAATTTTTAGCCATCATCTCATGATCCCTGTGAGCTCCCCCTAAAGGTTCCTCTATGATATCGTCTATAACTCCTAATTTTCTCAATTGCTTAGCTGATATTTTAAGGTCATTTGCTGCTTGGGATGCTCTAGATGCATCTTTATATAAAATTGCTGCACATCCTTCCGGTGATATTACAGAATATACACTATTTTCAAGCATAAATACTCTGTCTGCCACTCCCAGAGCCAAGGCACCTCCAGATCCACCTTCTCCAATAACAATTGCTATAATCGGAGTTGATAACCCGGCCATCTCCATAAGATTTCTGGCTATTGCTTCTCCCTGCCCGTGTTTTTCTGCATCTATTCCTGGATATGCTCCAGCTGTGTCTATCAATGTTAAAACTGGCAGTTTAAACCTTTCTGCTAATTTCATAAGTCTAAGAGCTTTTCTATACCCTTCTGGATTTGCCATCCCAAAGTTTCTGTATATATTGGATTCCATATCTCTACCTTTTTGGTGACCAATTATTACAAATCTCTTTCCACCTATCTTTCCAATTCCTCCTACAATAGCCGGATCATCTTTAAACAATCTGTCTCCATGCAGTTCTTCGAAATCTTCTACAATGTGCTCTATATAATCTAAAGTATATGGTCTCTTTGGATGTCTAGCTACCGACACCCTCTCCCACGAACTCAAATTTTTATAAATTTCAACGGACATCTTTTCTTTCTCCGCCTCTAATTTCTCTATCTCAGCAGATAGATCGATCTCTTTCTCTTTAGAAAATTCTTTTAATTCACTTATTTTTATCTCTATATCTTTCAATTTTTTTTCAAATTCCATATCATTAACCCCCAAATTATAGTCCAAATAAATTATCTAGTACCCTGTGTACAGTTTTTTTAAGATCTTGCCTCTTAGCAATGATATCCACCATTCCACATTCTTGGACAAATTCACTCAACTGAAATCCTTTAGGTAATTTTTGTTTTATTGTTTGTTCTATAACTCTAGGTCCTGCAAACCCTATGAGAGCTTTTGGCTCACTGATGATTACATCTCCTAACATAGCAAATGATGCAGTTACCCCTCCAGTAGTTGGATCTACCGGAATAGATATAAAAGGTACCCCTTTTTCACGAAGTCTATCTAATGCCGCAGAAGTTTTTGCCATTTGCATAAGTGATAATATCCCCTCATGCATCCTAGCCCCTCCAGAGGTTGCTACTACTATTACAGGTATCTTTCTTTCAATACCCCTTTCAATTGCACGGGTTATTTTTTCCCCTACAACTGTTCCCATACTTCCACCTAAAAAAGAAAAATCCATGGCAGCTATACTAACTTCCATTCCAAATATCTTTCCAACTCCAGAGATAACTCCTTCTTTTAATTTAGTTTTTATCTTTGCACTTTCTATTTTTTCTGCATAATCAGGAAATTTAAGGGGATCTTTTGTAGACATGTCTACATCAAACTCCTCAAAAGTATCCTTATCTATCAACAATTCAATCCTTTGCTTACCACTCATCTTAAAGTAGTTGTCACAATTTGGACATCTCATCTCGTTTGTTTTAATATCCTTTTTGTAGATTATTTCATTACACCCTGGGCACTTAACCCATAGCCCTGAACCTGTTATATTCGGTTCCACCTTTTCTTCTACCTTTTTTTCTACCTTTTTTTTCTCGATTTTCAATGTAGCGTACTTTTTTTTATTAATAGAGAAAATACCCATTAACTTCACTCCTCCTAGTTAGTAAAACTAAATAAAAGACTTTTACGCCTATTATAAATTTTACTAGATTTTATATATTATTGCAATCTTCCCATTGCGTCATTATTGTTATTTTACCATATAATCTTGTTTAATTTTTACTCAAAACAAAAAAAGTCTCTTTTTTGAAGAATAAGTTGTTTTTTTATTTTTTTTTCTTCCATTCCATGAGAAAAATACAGACACACAATATAATTACAACTGTTATTATACACTATATTATGCTTTTTTTGTATCTCTATCTTTTTCCCTTTATATTCTTAGAGAGATTGACATTTATAGATTAGAATTATATACTTTATAGACAACTGAACTTTCGCGATGGGGCAAAACATCAATTACAACAAATTTTTAGGAGGCTTTTATGAAAAACAAGTTAAAGATGATTTTTCTCTCTGGATTGATTCTATCTTTGGGAGCATGTACCAATATTCAAGATACATTTATAGGTGCTCCTACATATACAGAGGTCGAAAAAAGTAATTTCAATGTACAAGAAGAAACTCAATTATTCGCCATGGGCAGTTATAAAGTCAATGAAAGCGGAACTGCTGTAGCTAAGATGAAAGCCAAAGAGCAGGCAGAAACATACTTAAAGAAACAAATTTTCAATGAAACTACAAATGTATTGAATTCGTTTTTTAACGAAATTCATACTAAAAATATCGTGATTTCCAAAGATACAGTTGAGGACCTGGCTAATCTCGTTTCATCACAGCTGATAAAGGATGCTGTTACAGCAAATTCTTGGAACAACGAGGGGAAGGAGTTTATCGTTTTAGCTATAGATAAAAACAGAATCCCTGAAAAAGTCAAAGAAACCTTTGTTGTCCATCTTCAAGCTGTTATTGATGACCTGGATGGGGCGATCAATAAAGTTTCAAAAGAATATGTAGAGATCGCTGCTCCTCCTGTTGCTGTTGAAGAAACTCCTATAGTAAAAACAACTGAAGTTGAAACTATCAATGAAACAGCAAAAACAGAAAACAGAAAATCCAGCGATCCTGTCAGTGATTCGGATAATGATAAAAATGCTGAACCAGAAGTATTTTTAGATGATTTTTAAACAATATTATAATAATTAAAAATGGAAGCCTGGGCTTCCATTTTTTAGTTATATCTTTCCACTCTATTTCTGCCATTTTCCTTGGCTTTATATAAAGCTAGGTCAGCTCCAACTATCATATCTTCCGATTCTTTCATCTGATCTGTAGATCTGACTACCCCTAAACTTATAGTCACTCTAATCACTTTTTCATCTATCTTCAAAATCAAATTAAATATATCACTGCGAATTTTTTCCAGTATTTCATCCACTTCATAGTCTTCCTTATCTAAAAATATCAGGAAAAATTCATCTCCTCCATACCGACCAAAGAGATCACTGGTAGTTATATTTTCTATAACCATCTTAGTTATTTTTTTCAACACAATGTCCCCAATCAGATGACCATAGGTATCATTTATAGTTTTAAATTTATCTACATCAAATATAACACAGGTCATTTTTTTCTCTAATTTATAGAGGTTAAACTCCTCCTCAAATAATTTCATGATATATCTTCTATTATATATCCCTGTCAGACCGTCTCTGGAAGACAGGTGAAAGAGTTCGTCATTTTTTATCTTTAGCTCTAAGTTTTTCTTCTCTATTATATTTATTTTTTCGAGCTCTGAACATTTTCTATCCGCGGAAACTAGGGAAATCAGCCCTAATATGCTAAGTATTGTCATCCCGCTAAATAAAAACGTCAGCAATCTATCAGTTTTAATGGCATCTATATGTTCCTTAGGAACATAGGAAACCATGATCCAATAATAATCTTTTTTAGATTCCAGCATTGTATCGATAGTTTTCAGTGGTCTTATCTTTGTATATGTAAACAGTTGAGAACCGTTCATATATTGACCACTTTCATTTTTCTCTATCTCTTCCCAGATATCCGGGAAATCATTTTTAAAATTAAGACCTTTTTTACCACCATAAATAAATCCCCATTCTTTTTCCTTCTCACCCAACAAATAATACGATTCTTTATTCAATAAAAGCGGAATTGAATATGGTTTTTTTGTATAGAGAGTCGATATTTTATCCAAAAGTTTTTTTCCCAAGTAATTTAATACCACTACACCTTTAACCTCTTCATCACTGTTGAATACCGGTGTTGCAAATCTAATCATAGGTTTTAAAGGCATCTCAATCTCTTTATTTTCCTTATTCAGATCCAATGGCGAAACATAGATTTGATTTAATTTTAAATCTATAGAATTTTTAAAATAATATCTATTTTTTTTATTCTGCAGTTCTGATTTTTTTATAATTATAGGTGTATTGGGATCGATCCTGTTACTATTAATCCTAACTACCTCAAATCCTTTTTCATCTATATATCTTATCTGATCATACATTTTTTTATTTTTAGAAAATATATATAATTCTTTCGACCATTCTCCCAGACAATCACTCCCTTCATTGAGGTAGTTATTTAAATAGGTCGTTTGAGACAGGTATAAAAGATCTGTTTTGATCTCTAACATATCTTCCATTATTACTTCCTTCGATATATCCAAGTTGATATTTTCTTCCATTTTAATCTTATTGATTGTTGTATTTAGTTGTACTTTTCCTCTTATAAAAAAAGCTGTTAATCCAATCAAACTAAATGGGATAAAAGTTTTTAAGAAAAATTTAAGTTTGTTTCTCTTCTTAGCTTCCATTCCTCCCCCCAAAAAAAAAGTTAATATTTATCACTATGAATTTTTACACTCTGAACTATCCCCAGCATCATAAAGGTAAATATATATGAACTCCCACCATAACTCATCAGGAGAAGCGGTAAGCCCGTTACCGGCATAATACCTATTATCATCCCTAAATTTACTGTAGTATGAAAAAATATTATGGCAGCTACCCCATAACAAATCAGCCTGCCATATTCATCGTTGGAGTTATTTCCTATCCGGACTATATTATAGATAAGGGAAAAATATAAGGCTAGTAATATCAACCCTCCTACAAATCCTGTTTCTTCTAAAAAAACAGCACCTATAAAGTCTGTATGGGATTCTGGTAAAAATTTAAGTTTACTTTGAGTCCCTTGAAATAATCCCTTCCCAAATAAGCCGCCTGAACCTACTGCTATCATGGACTGAGTTACATTCCACCCGCTTCCTAAAAGATCACTTTCAGGATTTAAAAATGTTAAAATCCTTGTCTGCTGGTATTCTTTTAAAAGAAAGAAATATGCAAACGGGACAAAAGCTAGCAAACTTCCAAGCATTATAACTATTGTTTTGGTATCTATTCCATGAACAAATATCAACACTCCAAATATTGCCACCAGTGTAAGAGAGGTTCCCAGGTCTGGTTGTTTTAATATCAGTATAAATACAGGCAGAATATGAACTCCAGCCTTGATCACATCTTTTAGACCTGAAAAACTATTTTTATACCTATTCACCAAGAGAGCTGAAAATGTTAATACCATGAAGATCTTTGCAAACTCTGAGGGCTGCAAATTCATAAACCCTAAGTCTATCCACCTTTTGGCTCCTAATTTACTTACTCCAAATGCAAAAACAGCCAGTAGAGAGACCAGGCTTACTCCATAGATCAATCTAGAGTATCGCCTGTACAGCTTGAAATCAATCATAGAAAATACAAAATATACTACGATCCCCAAAAGGAGCCAAATCAGATCTTTCTTTAAAAAAGAAGTGGTCTTGGTGTAGGTTGCACTATATATTGAAAATGCACCAATTACAGCTATCAATACTGCATTCAATAAAATTCTATAACTCATTTTTTTTAGTTTTTTGATCAAAACTCTTATATCTCTATTATTTTTCATTTTTTCCACCTATCTATAATTATTGCTATTTCCCTGTATGACCAAATCCACCTGTAGATCTTTTACTTTTTTCTACCTTATCCGTTTCAACAAATTCCATCTTATAGACCTTTTGAAGGACAAGCTGCCCGATTCTTTCCATAGGATTTATAGTGTATTCCTCTGAACTCAGGTTGATTAGGATTATCCCTACCTCTCCTCTGTAATCTGAATCTATGGTCCCAGGAGAGTTTACCAGGGTAATTCCATGTTTCATTGCCAGCCAACTTCTAGGCCTTACCTGAACCTCATACCCAAATG
>DAOUPY010000540.1 GCA_030625925.1 Fusobacteriaceae bacterium
ACAGGGAATGGGGTTTGTAGCCATGGCCATAGGGATATCTAATATCTCCAAGGGAATGAGGCTGATAGATAATCCGATGGTGTTTATATTAAGTATAGGGATAGGATCCATTTTAGGAGAATGGATCAATTTGGAGAGAAAGATAGATCTTATAAGCAAAAAATATGAGGGGGATCAGAATCCTATACAGGGGATAGTTATAGGAGTCGTATTATTTTGTGTAGGAGCACTATCCATAGTAGGGCCTATAGAGAGTGCCATTAGGGGAGATAATACCATGCTATATGCCAATGCTGTATTGGATGGAATAACCTCTGTAATTCTTTCAATTAATTATGGAATATCCATAGCACTGGTAGGAGTCATACTTTTTCTCTGGCAGGGAAGTATATACCTTGGAGCCAGTGCAATGCAGAACCTAGTTACTCCAGAGCTTTTAAATCAACTGACTATATTGGGAGGGATCTTTATCCTGGCAACAGGAATAAATATTCTGGGAATGGCTAAAATAAAGATCTTGAATTTTCTGCCTGCTCTTTTAATCCCCTTTATAGCAATTTTTTTTGGAATTATTTAAGGTAAGAATAAAGGTTTAAAATCAAAATCAAAGTAAGGTTCTTATTCCATTACGATTAGAGGGGTTGAAAGATTGAATAGTAAAAAGACTGATTAGTCCCCTCAGGGGATTAATCAGTCTTTTTTTAATTTGTTGGAGCCAGTCTCATCCTACCTTCTATTCCTCTAAAAGATCTCATCATCATAAAGATACTTATAATCAGGCAGGCAACTTCTGCCATGGGGATAGCCATCCATATTCCTCGGGCCCCAAATATAGATGGAAGAATCAGAAGGAATATCCCTACAAAAATAAGTGACCTGAGACATGCTATACTGGCAGATTCCAGGGGTTTTTCTATAGCTGTATGAAATGAACTGGATATTATATTTATAAAAGAAAATATATAAGCAAATACAAAGTATGATATGGCTTCATTGGTTAGAAGGGTCAATTCAGTGTTCCCATTGGTAAATATATTTACTATGGGTCCACTATAAAATTTCATCAGGATAAAGAATACTATACCTATGCTTCCTCCCGTTGTCAGGGCAATTTTTAATACATCATATATTTTTTCTATTCTTTTTGCTCCCAGGTTATATGAAATTATAGGCTGTAATGCCTGAGCCAAGCCATAGAGGGAGATGTTTACAATGGTATTTACATAAAATACTATTGTAAGAGCTGAAACTCCTAATTCCCCTAATTCTCTCATGATTATCCTGTTAAATAAAAAAGCCGCTACCGATGTAGATACCACTGTCAACATCTCAGAGCTTCCATTATAGAGTATGTTTTTTAACAGATTAAGGTCTCCTCTTAGTTTAAAAAACTGTATCTGAGATCTTCCGTTAAAAAAATAACCAAAGAGTGCCAGCCCGCCGAG
>DAOUPY010000227.1 GCA_030625925.1 Fusobacteriaceae bacterium
AGATTAAAATTTTCATAACTATCATTACTGTCGATACTATTATAATTAATATTGTACAATAAGCCGAGGCTATTCCTATCCTACCGGTATCTATATTATCCATTACCGTCGGCGTCAACAACTTCCATCTAGCAGATATTAAAAATATAATCGTACTAACCAAAGTCATACTTCTTGCAAAAGAATAGATCAACCCACTGAAAAACGCTTCTTTTATCATAGGAATAGTCACACTTACAAATACTTTACTGCTTGAAGCTCCTAATATACTTGCGGCTTCCTCGATAGAAGGATCAATCTGCTGGAGAGAACTCATTCCACTTCTCACTCCTACAGGTAAACTTCTGATAATAAAGGCAATAACAATAATAAGTGCCGTTCCTGTAAGGGGCGGAATTAATGTTATATTTGTAAATGGTATCTTATAGGTAATATTATAACTGATTACATATCCTAAACCTATGATCGTTCCAGGGATAGCAAGAGCCATAATTGTTGTAAATTCTATAAATGTTTTTCCTATGAATTTTTTCCTCACAATTAAAAATGCAAGAACCATAGAAAAAATACTCGTTATTATAGTTGCTATTACCGCTAATATAGTAGTTTGTACTATCGGATCCATACCGAAATCTAAGATATATTTATAATGATCCAGAGTAGGAGTATAATTAATCCCCCATAATTTTACAAATGATCCTATAGGGATCAGGATATACATCAATATTACAAACACAGTAAGACTTATTAAAGTTATAAATACAGGTATTGTTACTGCCTTATCCTTTATTAAATCTCTGGCTCTGGAAACCTTTCCAGTTACCGTTATATAAGATTTTTTGTTTATATAAAATCTTTGAACTACAAACATTGAAATTGACATTGAAAGTAAGATCATTGCAAGGGCTGTGGCTATTCCTAATTGGAAATTTCCTATCCCTTCCTGGTAAATCTTTACAGAGATTGTTGTAAAATTTCCACCTATTACTACAGGATTGGCAAAATCTGCAATGGATTGTATAAAAACCAGTAAAAAAGCATTTGCTATACCTGGAATAACCAATGGAAATGTTACACTTGTAAACACTTTTAATTTAGATGCTCCTAAATCTCTGGATGCTTCCTCTACAGATGGATCGATTCCCTGTAATAAACCAACCAGCATTAAATATGCTATGGGGAAAAAACTTAAAACCTGAACTAATACTAATCCGTGAAATCCGTAGATCTCAAAATCTTTAATTCCTAAAAGTCCACGAGTAATAAGTCCCTGTCTCCCAAATAATAATATAGCTGATAATGCTACAACGAAAGGTGGAGATATAATCGGCAGCATTGCTATAAAATCAAATATTTTTTTTCCTTTGATCTTCATATAAGACGTACTATATGCAAAGAAAAAACCAATAATCAACGACAGTGTTGCAGTTACAAAACCTAATTTTAAAGTATTTAAAATTATTACCACATTTCCGCTTCTTCCAAAGGCATTTTTATAATTTTCAAAGCTGAGTGCTTCTTTAAATGTAAAACTTTCTTTCAATACATTATAGAGTGGCACCAGCACAAAGAATGATACTACTATCAATGAAAATATTATTGTTAGAAATAATGTAGGATCATTGGCTAATTTTTTCATATGTTTTATCTCTTGATCTATTTTTAATTTAAGGTTGTTCATAGTTCCTCCAATTTCCCTTTATATAAAGACTTCCCTCAGTCAAAATACTAAGGGAAGTAGCTTAATTATTTTGTTGGGGCTGTAGTACTTGTTTCAATACTAAATCTTTCCACTAATCTTATTCTATTTTTTCCTGCCCAATCAAAATCATATTTAATTAATTTTGTATCTTTTATTGGGTCTGCTTCTGCTGGCGGCATTGCGTCTTTATTTGTTAAGAATTGGAAAGATCCTACTGTTTTTCCCATTTCTTGAACTTCTTTAGTCAATACCCAGTCAATAAATTGTTTAGCAGTTTCCTGATCCGGTCCATTTTTCAATAATGCTACTCCACCAATCTCATATCCTGTTCCCTCAGCTGGTGCAGAGATTACGATATCTTTATATCCTTCTTTTTTATATTTTATAGCATCATGCAAGAACGTTATTCCAATTGTTGTTTCTCCCTGCCCTGCCATTCTTCCTGGAGCAGTACCAGATTTAGTATACTGTCTAACCTGCCCGTTGAATTTTTTCAAATATTCCATAGCTTCATCTTCACCCATAAGCTGAACAAGAGTAGCTAACATTGTATAAGCAGTTCCTGATGATCCAGGATGTGCTACTACGATCTCTCCCTTATATTCAGGCTTTAATAGATCTGCCCATGATGTAGGCATCTCTAATCCTTTTTCATCTAACATTTTTTGATTCCCGACAAATCCTAAATAACCAACATAGATTCCTGTCCAGTTACCATCTGGGTCTTTTTGTTCCTCTTTGATATTGACTGCTTCAGGAGAAATATATGATTCGATCAAACCAGCTTCATTTGCTGCTACGAATGCATCCACAGGTCCGCCGTACCATACAGACGCAGACATGTTATTTTTTTCTGCTTTTAGTCTGGCCAAAACTTCTCCACTACTCATCCTTACGAAACTTGTTTTTATTCCCGTTTCCTTTTCAAATTCTTTTGCAACCATTGCTGCATGATCTTCTTGTAATCCTGCATAGAATGTCAAAGTCTGACCTGTCTTTTCAGCTGAAACTCCGGTTTCTTTCTTCCCACAAGATATTGTGAAGAGCAGAACTGTTAATAATAATAATATTTTTTTCATGTTGTCTAAACTTTAAATAATTTGTATTTAAAGTTTATTCACCTCCTATTTTTGTTGTCTATATCTGAGTATACAACATTACGTCCAGTATTTCAACGTTTAATGCTTTTTTAAATAAAAAAAGGATTTCTTAAGAAATCCTACTTTAAATATTTCCAGCTGTATTTTAAAAATCTTCCTATATCTTTGGCTATATAGTCCCATGTATGGGTTTCTCCCTCATAGATATAAGCCTCATAAGGCAGGTTAAATCTTTTTATTCTTCCTACCATATCCACCCACTGATGAACCATATAATAAGGTTCTTTATCCTCAGTTCCAACTGAAAGGTAAAAATGTTTTCCCTGTTGTTTTGCAGTATTGAGCTGTTTTATAAGGGTATAGGGATCTTCTTTTAGAATATCCTTCCCCCAGGATCCAAATATATTAATAAACCTCTCTTTATCTCCATCTCTAAATAAAAATTCAGGAAGATAGATAAACTTAACTATTCGTGTAATCCTCTTATTGATGGTCAGTCTCACTAAACTCACAGCCCCGGCAAAACTACCGATCACCTTAAATAATTCCAGATGCTTCAATCCTATTTTAAAAGCACCATATCCACCCATGGAAAATCCTGCTATCCCGGCACTGCCCAGATTAAATCTTTTTTTCACATCTAAAATCAATTCATCTATAAAATAAGATTCATAATTTTTATTTTTTACTTTTTTAAAATCACTATACCAAGATTCACCACAAAATCCTGAGTCAGGAAGAATAATTATCATTTTCCCAATCTTTTTCTGCTCCAGTAAAAATTCATAGTGATCTAAGAGTCTTCCTTTCTCTATCCAGTCATGGGCATTATCCCTCAACCCATGGAGTAAAAAAACTACTGGATAACTTTTTTCAGGATTATAAGATTTTGGTACCACCGCTAAATATTTCATCTCTTCATCTACATTATTACTCTTCATCTTTATATTTTGAACAACAAAACTTTTACTTTCAAGAGTTAGTTCCTCTAAAGGTTCAAAATCTATCCCTTTGTCATTTTCAGGAATAATATTGACATTTTTATAAGTTACAGTTTTTTTTATTTTGATTTTCATCCTCTGTTTTCTGCTGCCTGTAACAACATATGCCGTATAGAATATAAATATACCTATTAAATAATACATAAACTCTCCTCAAGTCATTAATTAGAAGCTATCTCTATCAATTTTTTTATTTGATCTTTTGTCCCCAGTACTAACAATTTTTCATTTTCTTTCAATAGCTCATAGGACATAG
>DAOUPY010000469.1 GCA_030625925.1 Fusobacteriaceae bacterium
AAAAATATATACCTAAAAAAAATCCAAATTTTTAATTAAATATGTTAAAATATAAAGTAAATAAATTATAAAATTGGAAGAAAATAGGAGTTGAAAATATGTTACTTATTGAAAAAGAGATAGCAGGAATATTTAATCAAATGGTACAAAATTCATTTGAAGGGGTAGAGGGGTTAAAAGAGGTTGATATCCAGCCTACTGCAAATGATAAATTTGGAGATTTCCAAACAAACTTTGCCATGATGAATTCTAAAATAATAGGAAATAACCCTAGAGCCATAGCGGCTAAGTTAGTAGAGGGATTATTTGAAAATGAGATCATTGAAAAGTTAGAGATAGCAGGACCTGGATTTATCAACATATACTTAAAGGAAGAATATTTAGGAAAAAGAATAAATACCATGACAACTGAAAAGTATGACTTTTCATTTTTAGATACCCATGGAGATGTAATCATAGATTACTCTTCTCCTAACATTGCTAAAAGAATGCATATAGGTCACCTTAGATCTACTATCATAGGTGATTCTATAAAGAGAATCTACAATCATTTGGGATATAATACAGTAGCAGATAACCATATCGGTGACTGGGGAACACAGTTTGGAAAATTAATCATTGGATATAGAAACTGGCTGGATAAAGATGCATATAAGGAAACTCCTATAGATGAATTGGAGAGAGTGTATGTAAAATTTGCTGTGGAATCAGAGCACAATGATAAGTTAAACGATCAGGCAAGATTAGAATTAAAAAAATTACACGAAGGTGACGAAGAAAATTATAGACTTTGGAAGGAGTTTATAGAGGTATCGTTAAACGAATATAATAAGGTATACAAGAGATTGGATATCGAATTTGATACATATTTTGGTGAATCTCACTATCACGATATAATGCCAGGAGTTATAGAAGAATTAAAGGAAAAGGAAATAGCAGTGGAATCTGAGGGAGCTCAGGTTGTATTTTTTCCTGAGGAAACAAAATTAAATCCATGCCTGGTACAAAAAGGAGATGGAGCGTTCTTATATGCCACTTCAGATATAGCCACAGTTAAATTCAGAAAAGAAAACTATGATTTAAACAAATTGGTTTATGTAACTGACGAAAGACAACAAGATCATTTTAAGCAGTTTTTTGCCATAACTGAGATGATGGGCTGGGATATCGAAAAGCAGCATATCTGGTTTGGAATAATGAGATTTGCTGATGGAATATTCTCTTCGAGAAAAGGGAATGTAATTAAATTAGAGGAACTCTTAGATGAGGCTAAAAGAAGAGCTTTGGAAGTAGTAGAGAAAAAAAATCCTACATTATCTACTGAAGAAAAAGGAGTTATTGCAGAAGTAGTTGGAACTGGGGCTGTTAAATATGCTGACCTGTCTCAAAATAGACAGAGTGCAATAATATTTGAATGGGATAAAATCTTGAGTTTTGAAGGAAACACAGGGCCTTACTTACAATATACATACGCTAGAATTCAATCTATCCTTAGAAAAGGGGCAGAAGCTTCTAAAAATTTAGATGAAAATGCTGAAGTGAAATTCATAGAAAAAGCAGAAAAAGCATTGGCACTGCATATGAATCTATTTCCAGCATCAGTATTGAAGGCTTCTACAACATATAAGCCAAACTTGATCACAGATTATTTATTTGAGTTAGCTAAGAAATTTAATAGTTTCTATAATGCCTGCCCGATATTAAATCAAGAGGATGAGATCCTGTACTCCAGATTATTGATTGCCGACAGAACGGCTAAAACTCTAAAAGAGGGACTAGGATTATTAGGAATGAAAACAGTAGACAGAATGTAGTAATATTAGCAAAAGAAGAATTCCACTGGGATTCTTCTTTTGCTATATTTTGAATTTAAAGTTGAGCAGGAGGGAAATAAAATTTTTATAAAAAAAGTTAAATATTATAAAATAGTGGAGTTTGATGACCTGGGGATAGGGGCAGTCTATACCACTAAAGATCTGATAGACAGCAGGAGAATAAAGCAGGATGCGGTATCTAAAGATAGGATAAA
>DAOUPY010000084.1 GCA_030625925.1 Fusobacteriaceae bacterium
CTAGAACTGGTAGGCCTACTGGAGGAATTTTAAAAGCTGACGGAACTTATGAGGCTGAGAGGACTGCTCAGGGGTTCGGTGGAACCTTTGGTATAAACTACAGACCGAATGACAGACTGAATATGGCCTTGACTTATAATACAAAGGTTAAGTTGGAATTTGAAACGGAAGCAAGTGGAACAAACAGTAATTTAGGAAAAGTAATAGGTGGATTAAATAAATTAGACCCAACTAATCCATTAGCGCCAATTGGTGATGGGGATAAAAGATGGAGAGATTTACCTGCAGAATTAAAGTACGGAGTATCTTATAAGATGACTGATAAGTGGACTGTAATGGGTGGAGGAAACTATTATTTCGTTTCAGAAGCTGATACAGATGGAAAAGACGGGTTTGAAAATGGATGGGAAATAAATGTAGGTACAGAGTATCAAGTATCTGAAAGATGGACTCTGACTACTGGATATAACTATGCAGATACAGGTGCAGGTGATGAGACGTTCAACGATACTGAATTTGCATTAAACTCACATATATTCACAGCAGGAGCTAAGTTCCAACAGACTCCTAATTTAGAGTGGACATTCGGAACGATGTATGTGGATTATATCGATCACGAAGTTGATGGGGTAAATTACAAAAAAAATATAATTGCTACTGGAATAAGTGCAGCATATAAATTCTAATTATTTAGGGGGACTTTTAGGAGTTCCTCTTTTAAATAAAATTACAACTAAAATATAGTTATAAATTATAAAATTATATAAAATACAGGTTGAAAAACTAAAAAACAAGTGTTATAATACAAAAAAGATAAAATTGGAGGAGAGAAGAATGCCTAAAAAACCCATATTCACAAGAGAACAAATAATTGATAAAGCTTTTGGTATGTTAGAAAGAGGTAGTTTGGAAAATATCACAGCTAGAAGTTTGGCCAAAGAATTAAACTGTTCTCCTGCTCCGATCTATGGTTTATTTATATCTATGGATGAGTTGAAAAAAGAATTGATAAATAGAGCTAAAAATCTATTTTTAACATATGTAAGTAAAGAAAAAGAAGAGGTGCCTTTTCTTAATATAGGATTGGGGATCTGTAAATTCGCAAGGGAAGAAAAACCATTATTTAAATCTATATTCTTAAGAAATAGTTCATACAGTACATTGATATCTGAGTTTCATAAGATTATTTTTGAGGAGATGAAAAAAGACGCGAGATTTGACAGCCTACCAGATGATGTTAAAGAAACTTTAACTATTGATTGCTGGACATATGCTCACGGTCTATCGACCCTTATTGCAACGGGATACTTCAAAGCACCATCGGACAACTTTATAAGGAAAAGACTTATAAGCGGGCCTGCATCCATTATCTACTATCATCTAAGTTTGGAAAAAGATAAAAAATCAAGATAATAAAAAAATGAGCAAATTATTTTGCTCATTTTTTTATTATCTTGGAAATTACACCAGCAAAATTTAATGTTTATATCTAAAAGTTTTGGAAGTGTCTAAGATGGTAACTTCTACTTTTAATACTCCAGCTCCCAAGGGGGCTATCTTTTTAAAGGCGGCTCTGCTCAGATCGATCATTCTTCCCTGGACATAGGGTCCTCTGTCATTTATTTTGACTTTTACAGATTTTCCGTTATCCAAATTTTTTACTCTGACAATGGTGCCGAAAGGCAATGTTTTACTGGCAGCAGTCAAGTTATACATATTGTATTTTTCCCCACTGGCTGTTTTTTTCCCGTGGAAGTAATCTCCATACCATGATGCTCTCCCTTTGACGGTTCTGCCTACTTTAAATTTAGAATTTTGTACGTGGGACTTAGGATAGGATACAGCTTTCTTTGGAGTGCTGCTGCAGCCTATCAGGGTAATAGCTGTAATTATAACTAATAGTAGTTTTTTCATTTTTAAATTCTCTCCTTTTATCACTAATTTACAATTTTGGCATAGATTATTTCAGGTTTTTATAGAACGCGGATGACACGGATTTAACGGATGTTCACGGATCTCTTCTTTTATTTTTAAAATCTAAATTATCTGTTGATTATCAGCGCTACTTCCGTGTATGCAATAGCATTCGCGTTCTATTTATTATAAAAATAGAAATTTTCTATTAATCTGTGATATCTGTGTCTAATTTTTTTTATTTGATTTTGTTATTCGTAAATATTGGTGGCTAAATTTTATTATTTCTGGTTCCATATTTCATTCACTTCTGGAAAGGGCTTTAGGGCTCTATCCAGGATGCCGTAGAGGGCAGCTATACAAAGTCCGTAGTTTAAGATAGGGACACCTTCACGACAGCTTATGGCTATCCTGCCTAACATCTCTTTTCTGTTCAATGTACATCCGCCGCAATGGATAACTAATTTATAGTCTTTTAAATTTTCTGGGTAGTCCCTGCCTGCTACGATATCAAAATCTATCCCAGTATCTATCTTCTCTCCTATCCATTTGGGGATCTTGTATCTACCTATATCATCTTTTTGAACATGGTGGGTACAGGCCTCTGAAACCAAAAACTTATCTCCGCTTTTAAGAGACATCAGAGTCTTTGCTCCTCGAACCATCTCATTTAAGTCACCTTTATATCGGGCGAAAAGGATGGAAAATGAAGTCAGAAGGACCCCTTTTGGAACTATGGTTGAAACTCTTTCGAAAGCCTGAGAATCTGTGATGACTAACTTAGGAGGGTTTTTTAGCCCGTCTAAAGTAGCTTGTAATTCGGTATCTTTACAGGTATGGATGATCCCGCTGTTATCTAGAATATCTCTCATGGTCTGCACTTGAGGCAGGATTATACGGCCTTTGGGCATCCCGGTGTCGATGGGAATAACTAAAACAATGTGATCTCCATCTTCTATAAGATCTCCTAAAATACTCGGACTTTCAAACTCCATAGGAGAATGTTCAATGATTAGATTTTTCATATCTTCCATTCTGTCTTTTTGTTCTGCCGATAGATTTATATATGGGTAAGTTAAATTTTCTAATTCTGTTAAAAAATCAGAATTTGGTTTTTTTATGTCTGCCTTATTGATAACTATTATAAATGGAGTGTTATTTTTCTTTAAGATATCAATAATATTGTAATCAAACTCCAAAAATCCATTGTAGTCAACTGTAATAAGTGCTATATCGGTTTTTCTTACGACTTCCATAGTCTTTTTTATACGTAAATCTCCCAAAGCTCCTACATCATCTATTCCTGCTGTATCTATAAGAACACATGGTCCTATAGGCAGGATCTCCATAGCTTTGTAGATGGGGTCAGTGGTTGTTCCAGCAAAATCAGAAACAATGGCTAAGTTTTGTCCTGTGATTGCATTGATCAGTGTTGATTTTCCCATATTTCTTTTTCCAAAAATAGAGATGTGTAATCTATTTGAACTTGGAGTTTTATTTAAATTTGACATTAAAATCACCTCTTAAATATTTTTTTTATCGCAATATTCTTAATTTATGAATATAAATTTTATCTCAAAATTCTATGTTTACAGAGTAAACTATTAGTTTTTTGGTGATACCATTAACTGGCAGAGATATTGGTGATGCCCTTTTACGGGTAACGCAAAGTTCTATGTTTTTATTTAGAAAACTAATAGTTACTTTGGTGATGCCCTTTACGGGTATTTATTTATATTATATCGTTATTTGACCTAGAATGTAAATTTTTTGATTGAAATAAAATAACATACGTTATATAATTAGAGGTGAATTGGACATTTATAATGGAATAAATTACCTTGTTAAAATAAATTTAGTTATAATTTCTTACTCATTAACTAAGTTTAAACGGAAAAGTTCATAGGGATAACTATATTAGAATGAAATAAAAATAAAAATAAAAACCTTTGTTAAGAAAATTTACTTGACAAAGTTTGGAAAATTTAATATAATTCTTAGGTAACATTATAGAGGTGAAGTGATTTGAAAAAAAATATCGATCAGTTAAAAAAGAAAAGAGAAACTAAGTTTGAATTTACAGAAATATTAGATGATGTTCTAATAGAAGGAACGTTAGTTCCAAAGATTAATGTAGACTACTTAGTAGAGTTAGTTGAAGGTGAAGTCATCATTAGAGGTGAGTATACAGCTTTTATAAAGACTAGTTGTGTTAGGTGTTTAGAAGAGTTAGAGGTAAAAGTTTCTGGAGAATTTTTCGGAGATTATAAAGAAAGTGCAGATTATGCTGAGTATATCGAATCTCTAGGCAAAGAAGCACAAGTACTAGATGACATGGTAGAAGAATTAGTTGATGGAGAGGTGGATATAAGTTCTTTAGTAAGAGATTATATTATTTTGGATATGCCTCAGTTTCCAGCCTGTGAACCAGAATGTGATGGTTTGGAAGAACTAGAAAAATATCGTGACAGTGGTATAGATTCCAGATGGCAAAAGCTGCTGGATTTAAAGAATTAATAATTTATTATAATTAAAATAAAAGTTAGGAGGGGAATAAAATGGCAGTACCTAAGAAGAAAACATCAAAAGCTAAGAAAAATATGAGAAGATCGCATTACGCTTTAAAAGGAACTAACTTAGCTGCGTGTTCTAACTGTGGAGCTCCAAAGAGACCTCACAGAGTATGTTTAGAATGTGGAAGTTATAAAGGGAAGCAAGTTTTAACTAGCGACGCTGAGTAATCTTTAAGAAAAAAAGGTGAGAGTATTCTTACCTTTTTTTTATATAAAAATAAATGCCGGGACAAAAAACAAGGCAAAAAAAACGAAAAAATATGGTAGGATAGAGTTAGAAATAGGAAAAGGGGTGAGAATATTGAGAATAGCATTAGACGCTATGGGTGGTGACTATGCTCCATTAGAAACAGTAAAGGGAGCTGTGGAAGCTATCGGTGAAAATAAAAATATCCGTGTGATTCTTGTAGGGAAAGAGGAACTTATCAAAGAGGAACTGTTAAAATATAGTTATGATAAGGATAGAATAGAGATAAAAAATGCCACTGAAGTGATAGAAATGGATGAGAAGACATCTCCTACAGCAGCCGTAAGAGCTAAAAAAGATGCATCTATGAATGTGGCTTTGGAAATGGTAAAAAGTGGAGAAGCTACAGCTTGTATATCAGCTGGAAATACAGGAGCCCTTATGACGGCAAGTCAGTTGAAGTTAAAAAGGATTAAAGGTGTACTCAGGCCTGCTATAACAACAGTGTTCCCGGCAAATGATAATAAACATATCGTACTGCTGGATGCAGGGGCAAATGCTGACTGTAAGCCGGAATATCTGGATCAGTTTGCTACTATGGCAAATGAGTATGCTAAGGTATTGTTGAATATAAAAAGTCCTAGAATAGGGCTGCTTAATATAGGAGAGGAAGATGGTAAGGGAAATGAACTTACTAAATCTGCATTTTATCTGTTAAAAGAAAATAAAAACATAGACTTTTATGGGAATATAGAAACTCGTGAGATGACCAATGGATCTGTAGATGTAGTGGTAACAGACGGGTTTACAGGAAATATAGTACTGAAAACAGCAGAGGGAACAGTTCATTTTATGAAAAATATCATAAAGGACGGGGTGAATAAAAGCCTGCTGGCAAAAATAGGAGCACTCCTTATGAGCTCTGTATTCAAAGAGATGAAGAGGCAGTCCGATTCATCGGAATATGGCGGAGCACTATTTATGGGACTCAATGGAATATCTATAAAGGCTCATGGTAACTCAGATTCAAAAGCTATAAAAAATGCTATCTTAGTTGGAAATAAATTTGCAGAAAATAACTTTGTTGAAAGTTTAAAAAAGGTAATCGGAGGAAAAAATGAAAACTCTTAAAAGTTTTGGGATATTAGGAATAGGAACCTATGTTCCTGAAAAAATAATGACAAATTCTGATTTAGAAAAAATAGTGGATACTTCAGATGCGTGGATACAAAAGATGACAGGTATAAAGGAAAGAAGGATAGCAGCAGATGATCAAGCTACCTCTGATCTTGCCTACAACGCGGCATTAAAGGCGTTGGAATCTTCTAATACTAAGGCAGAGGATTTAGACTTAATAGTAGTGGCTACAATGACGCCGGATTATTTTACCCCGTCTGTGTCAGCTATGTTGCAAAAAAGATTGGGAGCACACCATGCAGCAGCATTTGACCTAGGTGCAGCCTGCAGTGGATTTGTATACGGACTGGAAACAGGAGGAAACTTCATAGCTACTGGTATGTACAAAAAAGTATTGGTAATAGGTGCAGAAGTATTCTCTAGAATTTTAGATTGGGAAGACAGAAATACCTGTGTACTCTTTGGTGACGGAGCAGCAGCGGCAGTATTGGGAGAGGTAGAAGAGGGTTATGGTCTTATAGGGTCTCATTTAGGTACTGATGGAGATTTAGACGATGTGCTGGTTATCCCTGCAGGCGGATCTAGAGCTCCTGCAACGCATGAAACTGTAGATAATAAATCTCACTATCTTAAGATGAAGGGGCCGGAAGTTTTTAAATTTGCTGTAAAAGCAATGCCTGGGGCAGTGGAAAAAGTATTGGCAAATACAGGTATAAATATAGATGAATTAGAATTGATAGTGCCTCATCAAGCTAACATGAGGATAATAAATTCAGCAGCAAAAAAATTAGGATTCCCAAAAGAAAAGTTTGTAATTAACTTAGATAGGTATGGAAATACTTCGGCGGCTTCTGTTGGTTTAGCCTTGGGAGAAGCATTGGAAAAAGGAATGATTAAAAAAGGTGATAATATAGCATTGGTAGGCTTTGGAGCTGGATTAACGTATGCATCTTGTGTTATGAAATGG
>DAOUPY010000059.1 GCA_030625925.1 Fusobacteriaceae bacterium
TTTTATTTTGTGGTATAATAGGAGAATAGAAGGTGGATGAATAATGATATTAGAAAAAATTTCAGAAAATATAATAGGAAAAATGAAGGAAGAAATTGAGAACGCCCATGGAAATGAGGTGTTTTTTCGTGGTATCCCAAATAATGAAGGAATGGTCGATGAGATAGAGGTTATTGCTAGAGGGAATAAGGGATCGGTACCGGCTCTTCTCAAGAGGATGAAAAAAAAGGAAGTCATAATCCATAATCATCCTTCGGGCTATTTATACCCGTCTGATGCGGATGTAGCTGTGGCGTCTATGTATTCAGATCAAAAAGACGGTGCCTCATATATTGTAAATAATGCTGTAGATGATATCTATGTCATGGTAGAGATAAATAAAACAGAGATTAAAAAGATAGATATAGGGCCATATTTTGAGGAAAAAGGTCTTTTAGCAGGAATATTTAAAGGATTTGAGTATAGAGAAGAACAATTTCATATGGCTAAACATATTGAAGATGGGCTTAATAATAAAACTAAAGTTGTAGTAGAGGCAGGAACAGGAACAGGAAAAACCCTTGCTTACTTAATACCAAGTATAGAGTGGGCTGTAAAAAATGAAAAAAAGGTGATAATTACAACTAATACTATAAATTTACAGGAGCAGCTCCTCCACAAAGATATCCCCATAGTAAAAAAATTATTGCCTGAAAAATTTACCTATGTTTTGGTCAAAGGCAGGGGAAATTACCTGTGTAACAGAAAAGCGGCCAATATAGGTATAGGAGGGAGCTCAGAGATCGATGATATGAGCAGTTCTCAAAAAGACCAGGTCAGTTATGTATTGAAGTGGTTTAAATCCACCGAACATGGAGATAAGGGAGAACTTCCATTTGAGGTAGATTATATAGTTTGGGAACAATTTATGAGTGAGACAGATATCTGTGCAGGGAGCAAGTGTGCTTTCAAGGAAAGTTGTTTCTTTTTAAAATCCAGGGAGGAGAAGAAAAAAGCGGATGTTTTGATCACCAATCATCATATGTTTTTTGCTGATCTGTCCATACGAAAAGAAGTGGGGTTTAATACAGATTATTCCATATTTCCAGACTATGATCTGGTAGTATTTGATGAAGCCCATAATATAGAGAATGTAGCTCGAGATTATTTTTCCTATGAGGCATCTAAATATTCATTTAATAAGACGTTGAATAATATCCATCATGTAGGAAAGAAAAAAGATTCCAGCAAATATACAGGATTATTAAATTATTTGAGAAATATAAAATATAAGGGATATGACTCTATAAAAAAAGAGATCATCGAAGAACTAATATCCCGGCATCTAGATTTGGTTAACCGTGGGAACGAATATTATCTGAAGGTTATAGAAGCTTTTGCAGGACAATCTCAGGGGAATATCAGTCTTCGACTGCGAAAGGAAGAGTTAAAACACTGGGAGCATTGGGAAACATTGAAAGGCTTAGAGGAAGAAATGCTCCTAACCTACAATGCCTATATGAGAAGGTTAAAGAGCTTAATTCGTGTAATAAAAGAGATTGATGATGAGACAGGAATAATAAGCGATTTCACAAAATATACTGAAAGGCTGGAAACATATTTTTCTAACTATAATTTCATAAAGGAGATGGACGATAAAAATTTTATCTATTGGATATCTCTAAATCAAAAAAAAAGTAATGTAAAATTTGTAGCGACACCTTTAAAAATAAGTGATGAACTGGATGAAAATCTGTATTCTAACTTGGAACATCTGGTATTTACCTCTGCAACGATGGCGATTAACGGCAGTTTTAAATATTTTAAAAAATCCATAGGACTTCATGAAGAAGTCTTAGAAAAGATAATTGATTCTCCTTTTGATTATGACAAGCAGATGAAGGTATATATTCCAAAAGATCTGCCATCTCCTACAGATCGTGGTTTTTTAGATGGGGTAAAGGATTTTGTAGAAAAACTCATAAAGAGGACAAAAGGTAATACATTTTTATTGTTTACCTCATATTCTACATTGAATTATCTATACTTCATGTTAAAGGACAGACTAGAGGAGGAGGGATATGAGTTATTTATCCAGGGGCAGGCACCGAGAAATCAATTGGTGGACATGTATAAAAAAAGCAGTAAACCTGTACTTTTTGGAACAGCATCATTTTGGGAAGGGGTAGATGTGAAAGGAGATAAACTCAGCTCTGTAATCATAGTAAAGCTGCCATTTAAAGTACCCAGTGATCCTGTGGTAGAAGCCATCATAGAAAATCTAAATGATGAGGGGAAAAATGCCTTTATGGAGTACCAGATACCTGAATCAATAATCAAATTTAAACAGGGAATAGGAAGGCTTATTAGGAGTTGTGATGATAGAGGTGTAATAACAATTTTAGATAATAGAATTATAAAAAAACGATATGGGAGTCTATTTATAGACTCAATTCCAACAAAAAATATCCATATAAAAAACAAAGATGATATCATATAGGCTGATATTGGAGGCAGATGATGAAAAAAATAGAGCTTTTTGGTAGAAGGTTAACAATTGGGTTTGAGAAGAAGGAAAAAGTAAAAAAAGAAACGAAAGATATGGAGTTGTCTACAAGAGAAGTGGTCAATGAAAAGGTCGTGTATTTGATCTTAATATTAGTGCTGACTGTAGTCAGTGCGAATACATATCTATTCAGTGGTTATCTAAAATTAGGAGATGTGGCCAGAAGGGATGTAATTGCTCCTACAGACATAGTTTATAATGATAGAGATGCCAAAGAAAGAATAGTTTCTGATATCCTGGCAAATTCCCAAAAGGAATATATAAGTATAGAGAATGTAGAGGAAGAAACAGTAAAAAAGATAAATATTTTTTTTGAACAAATAAAAAGGAATAAAAAAATAGATTTAAACCTAGCTTATCAGAGGATAAACAATGAGCTTAACATAGAAATCCCGTCTGAAGTTTTTATATATTTATTTGAAAAACCAAATGATGAGCTGGATAACATAAAAGATAAATATTTGAAAGATATAAAAACCTTGTATAAACAAGGAGTAAAAAAAGATGGGAATTTATTGAGGCTGAATAATATATTTGAAGTGATTGAGGATTTGGATTTTTATGAGGAAAGTTTTATAAGAGCCTTTATTAAACCGAACTATATCTTGGATAGTGAAAAAACTGAAGAATTACTCAATGAAAAAATAGAACAGATAAAAAATGTATCGGTTCGTATAAAAGCTGGATCAGTAATCTTGAAAAAAGGTGAAGTCGTTTCAGAAAGCAAGGTAGTTATATTAAAAAATGCAGGACTTTATGGAAAAACAGGAAAGATAGTAAAATTTATGGGAACACTTATCTATTTATTTATATTGTCTGTAATTTTTAAAAATATTTGTACAAAGTTTATGTTTAATGAAATAAGAAAAAAAAATTATTACAGTGCTATAATGTTATCCATGGCTGTGGGGATTATATCTTCTAGGGTTATAGATCCTAATTGGAAATATATATTACCTATAGAAACTGTATTTATACTTTTAGGAATCCTGATAAATATAAAAACCAGTTTAATTATAGGTGGATTCTTGATCCTCTATGCTATTCCATTAAATGGATTTAGTGTAGAATATTTAGTTATAGAAATACTTAGTTTGATAGTTTCGTTATATCTGGTTACAAAAATAAAAAATAGAACGAATATTATTAATACAGGTATCTATATAGGGATGACCAAGGTATTTATAGTGTTAACCATGGCAGTTAGTTTGAATATGGAGTTTATAGATAGTTTAATTAAGAGTGGGGTATTATTTTTATCGGGAACTTTTACAGGGATGTTAACTATAGCACTCCTCCCATATTTTGAAAGAACATTTAATATTTTGACAGATATAAAATTATTAGAATTAGGGGACCTATCTCAGCCTCTGCTCAGACGATTATCGGTAAGTGCTCCTGGAACGTTTCATCACTCTATGATGGTGGCCACCCTGTCAGAGCAGGCTACAGAAGCTATAGGTGGTAACCATGTATTGGCTAGAGTAGCATCTTATTATCATGATATAGGTAAGATGAAAAGACCACAGTTTTATGTAGAAAACCAAGCTGATGGAGTAAATCCACATAATAATCTGAGTTCTACTCTGAGTACACTCATAATAACATCTCACACTAAAGATGGTGATGAGATGGGAAGGGAATACAACCTCCCTAAGGAAATAAGAGATATTATGTATGAGCATCAAGGGACGACTTTGCTGGCATATTTTTATAATAAAGCAAAGCAAAGCAATCCATATTTAGAGGAAAGTGATTTTAGATATAGCGGGCCTAAACCTAAAAGTAAGGAGTCGGCAGTAATTATGCTGGCAGATTCCATTGAGGCAGCAGTAAGATCACTGGATGAAAAAACACCAGTAACTATAGAAAGGATGCTGCGAAAAATTATAGGTTCAAAGATAGAGGAACAGCAGCTTTCAGATGCAGACCTTACATTTAAAGAGATTGAAATTATAATTCAAAGTTTTATAAAGGTACTCATGAGTATCCACCATGTGAGGATAAAATATCCAGGCCAGAAATAGGAACTCGTAAGGTAGTTATTGTGGAAGCTAGACGACTATAAACTTCGCTTAAAACCAAGAATAAAGTATTATCCGTGTAGATTAGAGAGTTTTCTGTGTATCTCGACAGAGATCCGCGTTCTATAAATTAGTGTAATTCGTGACAAAAAAAGATTAAAAAATAAAAAACGGTTCCTGGGGGAACTTTTAAGGAGGATATTCTTTTGAATATAACAGTAGAATTAACTAAGGGAATAGAAGGATACGATGAATTTATAGATTTAGAGACGGTAGAAGATTATATAAAAACTGTCATAGAAGATGAATATACCAGTGAAAAAGATCTATATATGTCACTTTTATTGACAAACAATGAAAACATCCAGACAGTAAACAGGGATTACAGGGGGAAAGATCAGCCCACAGATGTAATATCATTTGCTTATTTAGATAATGAAGATGACTTTCAATTGGGACCTTATTTGACGCTAGGTGATATAGTGATATCTTTAGAAAGGGTAGAGGAGCAGGCCAGCGACTACAACCATAACTTTAAAAGGGAATTTTACTATGTATTAACTCACGGTATCTTGCATCTGTTGGGCTATGACCATATTGATGAGGATGAGAAGAAGATAATGAGGAAGAAAGAGGAAGAAATTTTAGAGAAACACGGGTATAGCAGAGATATTTAAAGTTAATTTTGATTATTCATTGAACTTTCGAGATGGTGAAAACATTAAAAACCGTAGAGTTTGCCTGCGGCGGGAAAACAGCCATAATTTTTCTTTGAAATCATCAAAATACTTTATTTTAAATAGAATTTTAAAGAAAATAAGAATTACATCTTAATATTATTGTGGGCTTTGTAAACGCGAAACATCAATTATTAATTGTCAATTTGATCGAAGGTCATAGGGGTGGTTTTGTGACAAAAAAAATAACTAAAAATGGTAAATTTAGTGAAAGTATAAATTATGCTTTAGAAGGAATAGTTACAGCCATAAAAACTGAGCGAAATATGAGGGTTCATATATTTGCTGCTATCTTGGTGGTTATACTCAGTCTTATGTTTGGTGTGACAGGATCGGATTTAAAAAGTTTATCTTTTGCAATCTCTCTGGTGTTCTTTGCTGAACTGGTGAATACTGCTATAGAAGCTGCAGTAGATATTAGTACGACCAGATATCATCCACTGGCTAAAAAAGCGAAAGATGTAGCAGCAGGAGCGGTACTGGTAGTATCTCTCAATGCCTTGGTCATAGGATATATAATTTTTAGTAAACAAATCAAAGAAGATACTTTTGAAATTTTTAGGCTGTTGAAATCCTCCTATGTAGATACTGTTTTACTTGTATTATTTATAGTGGTAATAGGGGTCTTTGGAGTTAAATCCTACTATAAGAAAGGAAAATTATTACATGGAGGGATGCCTAGTGGACATTCTGCCCTGGCTTTTTCATTGTGGGTAGGAGTTTCCTATACCACAGAAAATATAGTGGTGACAATATTAACTTTTGGGATAGCTCTTTTAGTGGCTCAGTCTAGAATAGAGGGACTGATTCACTCTCCTAAAGAGGTCCTGGCAGGGAGTATTCTAGGAACATTTGTTACGTATGTTTTATTAAAATTGATATTTTAAGGTGGTAAAATGATGATAACAGAATTAGATTATTTAGTTCTCAGTGGTCTTTCATATGGTGATTTTAAAGAGGGGGATATAGGCTTTTCTTTGGAAAAAATCTTGTTTTTAAATAGCGAATCTAAAAAAAGACTGCTTTCTTTTCCAAATGAAATTTGGCCCTATGGGGGAAGTGATATATTTCAAAAGACTTTCCATACTCTTTTGTGTGAATGGAAAGTTATAGGCATAATGAATGATACCTATAAAGAAGGGATAGAAAAAACAGGATTTTATGCTGTAGCCTTTGAAAAAAACGAACAGATAGTCATCTCTTACAGAGGCACAGAGCTCAGCTCATTTGGAGAAGCATATAAAGATTTTATAGAAACAGATCTCTTGATAGGTGTGGATAGAAAACCCAAACAACTGGAACAGGGTGTAGAATTTTATAAAGAAATTTTAAAGAAAGAACATAAAAGTATAGCTTTGACTGGTCATTCCCTAGGTGGAGGAATAGCACAATATGTTGCACTAATCTCTGATTTAGAAGATTATGGAATCCCAAAGGTTTATACTTGGAATGCTATTGGGATCAATAAATTAGGGATCTTAAGTATAGAGGATTTTTTGAACTTTGATTCTATAGCAGAGAGCAAATACCCATCTTTAAAAAATGATGAAATTCTCTATAAGAGGACAAAAACTTATTACTATAGCTGCCTTTTCAAACTTTTGAAAAAAAATGACTATATTAAAGATAAAGAGAGTATAAAAAAAATATCTAAATTAGATTTTAAACTAGAAATAAATGGAGAAATTGAGAAAAAAATAGAAGATTTATTTACAGTAAATAATAGATCCCTCCTGCCTTTTTTCAATAAAAAAGATGAACCAAAAAATGAATTAATAATTAGTCCTCAAGTTTTTATAGGTGATTTTTTTAATGAAGATATGATCTATGAAGAATTGACCAGAGCAAGAAAATTTATTAAAAAATTCAAAAAAAATAATAAGTATGATGAACATATAATTAATTTTGTTCATTCGGAAGATTTTACAATTACACTCTATAGTCATTTAGGGAGTACGTATGCGATAAATAAGGGGCTGGTTAGATCAGATGAAAAATTGCACCCCCTTCTAAAAAAAATGTATGCATTTACTAAATCCATGAGAAGTTATCATATGTATCAAGTGTTTTTACCCTTCTTTAGTTTTGAAGGGGCAGACAGAGGCAGGATAAAAAAAGAATTGAGTATTGATTATATAGCTACTGAGGTTAGGAGAGTTATCTATCAGGAAACTAATTTATCCGATAAATTTTTAGGGTTTTATTACAATGGTTTGGAGTTAGATAATGATAGTTATTATAAGATCAAAAAAGACCTCCTCCACGGAATGGAAATGACCAAGGCAGATATAAAATATTTAAAGGAATCGATTATAATTATAAAAAGGATGGATTTTGAAAAATTTAAAGAGTTGTGGAAGAAAGTTCAAAAAAAAGTGGGAAGTCCATATATAAAAAAAGATATATATGACCTGATAACATTTCACAAAAGGGATAAATAAGCCTTATTTTTCTTGAAGATTCT
>DAOUPY010000383.1 GCA_030625925.1 Fusobacteriaceae bacterium
ATAAAATCAGAATTTATTCTTTTTTTATATGAATACAATACTATTTAGATATTGTAATTAACTGTTGGAATTTGGTATAATTACGACTGTGATTTTAATTAGGTTAAAATTATAATATGGAAATCAATATTTTTATGATTAAGGGGAGTGAAAGGATGAAAAAAATAAGTAATAGTACATTGATATTGATAGCGATGGTACTAGGTATCGTAGCAGGAGCGTTTTTAGGAGAAAAAGGTGTGATCTTTGCACCATTGGGAAATATTTTTATCGGACTGATTAAGATGCTTGTTATACCTTTGGTATTTTTCAGTATTATCTCTGGATCGGCAGCGCTTGGAAAGACTAAATCAGCAGGGAAGGTTGGAGTATTTACAATAGTTTATTATTTAGGAACATCAGTAGTATCTGTTATATTGGGGTTATTAGCAGGAAATATCTTTAAACCAGGTTTAGGTGTAAAGGTACCGGCTTCATTGATGACGGAGGCTGGTACATATGCAGAAAATTCCAATGTAGCTGGATTTTGGGATACGATTCAAGGGATTATTCCTGGAAATCCATTTGAATCATTGGTAAGCGGGAATATATTACAAATACTGTTCTTTGCATTGTTTTTCGGAATAGCACTATCTACAATGGAGGATAAAAAACAAAAACCGGTAACAGATATTTTGGATACTGTAAATGATGGAATGATCTGGATGATAAAAAAAGTATTGATCATTGCACCACTAGGAGTTTTTGGATTGATGACTAATTCAATTGCACTATTTGGTATGGATATAATGGTATTGGTTCTTAAGTTATTGGCTGTTTTCAGTGGGACATTAGGGGTAATTCATTTTATTGTGATTCCTATGTTAGTAAAAATTTTAGGAGGAATGAATCCTTTAACTTTCTTAAAAGGGATGAAAGAAACTCAAATATTAGCATTTGCTTCGGCTTCATCTATGGCTACGCTTCCTATAAACAAACAGGAATGTGAAAATTTAGGTGTGAAACAAGAGGTTACATCATTTGTACTGCCTTTGGGAGCTACAATTAATATGAATGGAAATGCTATGTTATATGCATTGACAGCTGTATTCTTTGCTCAAATGTTTGGAATAGAATTGGGGATGGCTCAGTATACGGCAATAGTTTTAACGTCTGTATTGGGAGCAATTGGAACTGCAGGAGTTCCAGGACCTGCATTATTAGTAGTAGCAGTGCTGGTAGCAGCTGGCATTCCAGTGACAGCCTTACCGCTTATCTTTGGGGTAGACAGATTATTTGATATGATGAGAACTTCTACAAATGTATTAGGAGACGCTTCTTGTGCTATAATCGTAGAAAAGATGATGTCGGAAGAAACAGCAGCAGGGTCTGTTTTAAAGGATGCATAGGTTGAAATAGATAAAAAGGATTTGAAATTTTCAAATCCTTTTTTGATTTAATTTTTTCTTGAATCTCCTCTCATAGAAAAGCTCTAAGGTTAGACGAAACTATTATGGAGTGAGACGACTATAAACTTCAAAGATCAAACAAATTTAAAAAAGACTCTAACCAAAAATAAGATGTTTTAATAATCTGTGAAAATCAGATTTTAGATTTGTGCAATCTGTGTCAAAGAAAAGAATCTATTTCACTCCTGAAGGAGCGAGATACTTTTTCTCAACAGCTAGAAATAAGTATCCAAAAAGAGCCGAAAATTTATAATTGTCTTAGTGGGTAAATCACGATCGTCATCGTAGGAACAGTACTGCTGTAGCTAGACGACTATAAATTTCGATTATAACCCAAAATAAGGTGTTTTAATCAGTGAAAATCATAGCTATTATCAGATTTGATCCATGTCCTATGGATTAGAGGGTTCCAAGGATTTTATATCTCTCCCCTCAAAGGAAGAAAGATTGAGAAAGAGAGAGGGTCTTACTAGGTTACCTGACGGGCATGGTAGGTACAACGAAACTCGCAAGAGATATTCTGAGGAGTAGGATAACATCTAGAAAAAGAGGTTAGGTTCAAAAGAAAAATAAAACTCTAATCAAGAAAAAGAATTTCTTAGTGATTTTTCTAGTTTTTCCCTTGTGAGCTGAGTGTAAGGAATTTTGTTTTAATAACTTTGTGAACTTCGGAGAGATATTAAAAACATTATTTTTTAGATTTTTTTCAACTTTGAAAGTGATATTACTTTGTACTTTCATATATACTAGAGCGTTCAACAAATTAAGTTCCGCAACGGAGTGAGGACTGTAGCTTTCAAAGCTCGTATATTAATATTTTACTTAGGAACAATTTTTCAAAGTTTGGCACTTTTTGGCTACTTTTTCTTGCTATAGAGAAAAAGTAGCTCGTATTAAAGGCGAAAACTTTAGAATCTATTTTTTTTATAATTTTTTTACTTATAAGAAATTTTAATATTCGTATATCCACGGAGAATTTCAGTGATTTCTAAGTCCCTACGTTGACAGTTTTTTATTGTGTAGATTAAAGATTTCCAATGTATCTAGAAAGAGATCCGCGTTCTATGTCTTTTAAATTTAAAAGGAGTTAGATTTTACCTACACTTTAAAAATTACTGTATTTTCACTCTCTTTTTAACCTAAAATAAGTCCATCTGGTGGACACTTCGTCCACGAGAAATACTAAATGA
>DAOUPY010000135.1 GCA_030625925.1 Fusobacteriaceae bacterium
TTACTTTTTGTTCCATAAATTTATTAGCTTCTTTTATAAGTTCAAATAATACACCTATAGCTTGAGCGGTATTGAAATCTTCATCCATGGCTTCTACAAACCTTATTTTAGAGCTCTCTAGAATAGCCTTTAATTCTGCCCCATCACTGCCTTCAGATAAATTTTCTGTATCAAGTCTTTCCAAAATAGCTAACATACTGTTTTCTATCCTTTTTATAGCACTCTTAGCCATCTCTAATTCTGTTTCAGAAAAATCAACAGGTTTTCTATAGTGAGATGAAAGCATGAAGAACCTCACTACCTTTCCTTCATACTCCTCTAAAATTTCACGGAGAAGGAAGAAATTCCCCTTAGATTTAGACATCTTTTCCCCTTTGATATTGATATAGCCATTGTGGATCCAGTATCTAGCGTAATCACCACCGTAAGAACACTTTGATTGGGCTATTTCATTTTCATGATGCGGAAATATAAGATCCTGTCCCCCGCCATGAATATCAAATGATGCTCCCAAATATTTTTCACTCATAGCACTACACTCAATATGCCACCCCGGTCTACCTTTACCCCAAGGCGATCCCCAAGAAAGTTCCCCTTCTTTAGCTGATTTCCAAAGAGCAAAATCCACAGATGATTTTTTTATATCAGTAACTTCTACCCTGGCTCCAGCTTTTAAATCTTCAATCTTTTGCCCTGATAACTCACCATAGTTTTCTTTATATTTCTCTACATCAAAGTATACATCCCCATTAGATTCATAGGCATACCCTTTACTCTCCAAGATTTTGATAGATTTTATCATCTCTTTGATGTGGTCTGTAGCCTTGGGTCTTATCATCCCCTCTTCTTTTAGGTTAACTTTTTTTGTATCCTCTAAATAAGCACTGATATATTTGTCAGCTATATCCTTTACCGTTACTCCTTCTGTATGGGCTTTTTCTATCATCTTGTCATCTACATCGGTAAAGTTTTGTACATATGTAACTTTATAGTCTCTATATTCAAAATACCTTCTCACCGTATCAAAGAAGATGGCAGGTCTTGCATTTCCTATATGGATATAGTTATATACCGTCGGTCCGCAAACATACATCTTCACCTTACCAGATTCTATAGGAACAAATTCTTCTAATTTTTTAGTAAGCGTATTGTGTATCTTAATCATCTTTTTTCCCCTCCATCCTATTGTATATCTCAAGCAGCTCTCCATCAGTTATGGCAGCTCTTATCTTTATCCTGTTTTTTTCTACTTTCCCTCCCATATCTATATATATATCTTCTAATATGGGGTTATATAAGCCTAAATTCAAAGATAAATTTATAAATTCATCCTTTTTGGGAATTGTCGACCCTTCCGACATGATTCCATTATAGTAGATAACGTTATCTTTTATCTCTATCGTTTCACCGTTGCCAAGAATATATTTGTCTCCCTCTTTTTTTGCAAAAATCTCTATTAATTTTTTAAAATCTTTTATCTCTTTCACAGGAAGAATCATTTGATTTTTTACATAGTCATAGACCACTTCTCCATCTACTTTATCCATATAGTCTTCAAAATCTTTTCCTGTAAACATCTTCACTAGAGATAACATTGAGTTTATTTCCGAGTTTATGTTCCCTCTCATGAATGCAGCAAAACTTTTAAAATCTGTATTGGTTATATAAATCTTGTTCTTCCCCATATATTTATCAAATTTTCTATCCTTTTGTTCTATCCCGTTAAAATATTTTGAGAATTCCAAGTCACCGTATAGATAAGCATTCATAGAAAGTTCATTCTTTTTATAATCTAAGTTTATCTTTGCAGCATCTAATCCTTGAGCTGCTCCCTCTAGATCTATTACCGCTTCTCCTAAGGTATCGCCTTTCATCTTGGAAGATATATTTTCATTTATCTCTTTTTTTACAACCAATCTCATATAATCAGATAGTTTCATCATATCATCTGATATAAAGTAATATCCCTTGTAGTTGGTCATATAGATTTTTTTATCGGTATCATAATTATAATCTTCTTCAAGCTGTTTTTGATAGACCTCTTTCAATGAAAAATAGTTTTTTCCTAGGTCATCGAAATATTCCCCTTGTTTAAATTTAGCAAGAGGGTACAGCCATCCTATGTTTATGGCCATTATTTCCTTATCTTCTTGCTGTTTTCCCTTGTCAGAATCATCATAATAAATAAGATCTAATCCCTTTATATACTTTGTCCACTTTTTAGCCTCTTCAAAGTCTGTTTGGGTAGCTTTTTCATAGAGCTCATAATAAGCATTCGCTTTTTTGCTGTTCAAGTCTCCAATAGATATCACAGCCTTACTTTCCTTTACTATCAATCTCTCGTGGGACAGCTGAAAAGTTAACAGGTAAAAAACTATCAATATTACTGCTAAAACTATTACTCCTATTATATTCTTTAAAATTTTATTCATAATATAACCCCCGTGCCTAACGGCAAACTTAAAATTAATAAAGGTAAGCTCATAATATCTTTTGATCAAATTATTTTTTGTCACAAATTACACATACACTCATTAATAAATTTTTTTCGTATTAACCCAATTTTTATCTATGATATTTATATCAAAAATAATTTTTTATTTTACCTGTTACCCAATTATTTTCTTTAAACTTTTCATAACCAAGTCTGGTTTTTCATCTCTCATTACAGGGTTATTTATCCTGGCTCTTCTTAGATCTCTCTTATCTAAATCCACTACTATCATGTCCTCTTCAAAGGTTTTAGCTTCACCTAAGATATCCCCAGCTGGAGAATATACTCTAGATCCACCAAAGAAGTTTACTCCATCTTCATACCCTACTCTATGGGCAAAGATATAAAAACTTGTGAGTAATTTAGAATATGTCCTCATCATCTCATCCCAAGTTTGGTTAGGAGATAGTTTTGCCCCCTGAGCTCCCCTTGACGGACTGTTTACCAAGGTAAATACATAATCAGCTCCATCTACACTCAACAAATAAGGGTTTGACAGGTGCCAGGCATCTTCACATATTAAGATACCGAATCTACCAAATTTCGTATCAAATGCTTTTATTTCATTTCCAGACTTTAAATATCTTCCTTCATCGAAAAGACCATAGGTAGGCAGATACACCTTTCTGTGGGTATGCTGCAACTTCCCATCCTCTAAATAGAAGGCAGAATTATAGTAATAATAATCCTTGCTTTCCTCAATCCCGCCAAATAAAATACTTATTTTTTTACTCAGTTCATAAAATTCTACCGGGATTCCTGCCACATCAAAGGTTAATTCCTCCAATAAGTATCCTGTCAGAGATAGTTCTGGAAAAACTACCAGTTCTACCCCTTTTTTTATAGCACTTTCTATATATGATATCATTTTTATCTTATTTTTTTCCACATTCCCAAGTGTTGGATTTATTTGTGCTACTGCTAATTTCATACTCTACTCCTTTTATTTTTGCTAATTAAAACTTTTACCCCGAATTACGCGAATATTCACGAATAAAAACCTAATTTTGACACTGATTACACTGATTTTAGAATTTAATCTTCACAGATTTATTTTTTACGCAGACTTAATTCTGACTTTTAAATACTAACAAAAGCCGATTATGTTTTTCCTTTAGTCAGATAAAATCTCTTTCTTTTTAAAGTCGTCATAAGTCCATGTCTAAATATTTAAGATTATTTGTGTTAATCTTTTTTTATTTGTGATATATCTATCAAAAATAGCCCTTAATTTGTGTCGTTCGTGACTAAAGTTTTTTAGTTTTTTTCTTTTCACTTTTATTTTTTGCTTTTAGCAAGAAATGTCAGGTCTTCTGGTGTAGTTATTTTTATATTTTCATAACTTCCCAAGAGAATTCCTACACGTCCCCCTGCTTTTTCTACCAGTGAGGAGTCATCTGTCCCCAGAAACTTTTGTTTTTCAGCTTTTTCATAACTTCTATGCAGGATTTCCCCTTTAAATACCTGAGGAGTCTGGGCTGCAAAGAGCAGGTCTCTTTTAGGAGTTTTCACTATCTGCCCATCTGAATCCACTACCTTTATAGTATCTTTTACAGGTACTCCTACAACTATTCCATCCAACTCTGTTTCTTCCATCAGCTTAGTATAGGAATCTTCTACATACCTATCCTCTATAAAAGGTCTCACTCCATCTTGAACTCCTATTATACTATTTTTCGGAACCAGCTGTAATGCATTATAGATAGAATCCTGTCTTTCTTTTCCACCACTGACCACATCTATAACCTTAGTTATTTTAAAAGTTCTGCACATCTTCTCTACTTCAGATATATACTCTTTATTGGTCACAACTATAATTCCTGTGACTCTATGATTTTTTTCAATGACTTCCAGGGTCTTAACAAATATCGGCTTCCCATCTACCTCTAAAAATTGCTTCGGATAGGTGAGTCCCATTCTCTTTCCAACTCCTGCTGCAGCTACTATATAATAATACTCTATTTCAGCGTTACTACTGTGCATCCTAATCCACCTTCATTCATATTTGCATCTCTAAAGCTGGCTACATATCTGCACGTTTTAAGGTATTCTTGGACTCCTTTTCTCAGTTGGCCCGTTCCCTTCCCGTGAATCACTTGGACATCGGTGTACCCACTCAATGTAGCTTTATCCATATAGTTTTCTAGTTCATGTATTGCCTCTTCTACCATCTGACCTCTCAAGTCGATCTTGTAGGTAGCACCACTTCCTTTATGGCTGTGCATCTTAGTGTATGTTTTTTTCTTTTCTTCTTTCATCAGTCCAATATCTTCTAAAGATACTACCATCTTCAAGATTCCGGCCTGTACTTGAGCCTGATCCTTATTTAGAAATAGACGCAGGATAATTGCATGCTGTTTCAAACTCTTTACAAAGACCTTGTCTCCTACCCCATATGATATCTTTCTGACAACTTTTGGTTTCATCATTAATTTTCTCTTTTTTTCCTCTACCATGGAATTTCGAAGCATATTCAAACTTTTTTGAACATCCTTTATCTCATCTTTTTTATTATCTTCCCTCTGGATTTTATCAACTAGAGCTTTAGCCTTAGCCTGCATATTTTTCATCATCTCTTCCGATTCTTTATATGCTCTTCCCAGTATTTCCTCTTTCTCTTTTTCCAGCATTCTTACCTTTTCGGCATAACTATCTTTTAGTTTTTCAGCTTCTTTTTTTAAATTTTGAACTTCTTCATTAGCTTTTTCCAATTCATCCGATTGATCCTTTATATTAGCGATCATTCCCTCTACTTTTTTATCTTCTTCACTGATATAACTTTTTGCTTTTTCAATTACTTCTGGCAGTATTCCCAATCTTTTGGCAATAGTAAGAGCATTACTCTCCCCAGGAATTCCCATAAGCAATCTATATGTAGGA
>DAOUPY010000066.1 GCA_030625925.1 Fusobacteriaceae bacterium
GAGTATATTTTATTTAAAGATTAATATTTCACAGCAAAAAAAAAGACCTTCTAGCTATAATAATCATATAGCCACGAGGTCTTTATTTTTTAACTGCCCCCTAATATAGTCCCCTATATAGCTGCACCTTTTACTTTAAAATACTTTCTTGTCGAGTTTGAAATTTTTACCAAAATCAACATGACAGGCACTTCTACTAAAAGTCCTACTACAGTTGCTAAAGTTACTCCTGAGTCAATACCAAATAATGATATCGCTACCGCCACCGCCAGCTCAAAGAAATTACTGGCTCCAATCATCGCACCTGGAGAAGCAATCTCATGGGGCATACCCCACTTTTTAGCCCATAGATATGCAATAATAAATATTAGGAATGTCTGGATAGTCAGAGGCACTGCTATAAGAGCTATATCCATAGGATTAGTCAACAATTTCTCTCCCTGGAAAGAAAATATGATGATCAGTGTTAACAGTAATCCTGTCATAGTACTTTTATCAAATTTTTTAATAAATGTGTTTTCCAAGTAATCCAACCCTCTATGAGCTACTATAGATTTTCTTGTGATCCATGCTGCGACTAAAGGGGTTACTACAAATAAAACTACCGATAAAAATAAAGTTGCATAGGGTACAGTGATATTAGAAACTCCTAATAAAAAACCTACAATGGGAACAAATGCAACCAGAAGGATCAGGTCATTTACTGCTACCTGTACTAGGGTATATGCCGTATCACCTTTAGTAAGTTTACTCCATACAAACACCATCGCTGTACAAGGTGCTGCTCCCAGTAAAACTGCCCCTGTGATATATTCATCAGCAACCTCTATAGGAATAAGTCCTCCAAAAACTCCCTTAAAAAAAAGTACTGCTATAGCATACATTGTAAAGGGTTTAATCAGCCAGTTCATAGTGGTTGTTATTGTTAATCCTTTTAAGTTTTTAGTTGCACCGACGATACTTTTAAAATCAATCTTCAGCATCATTGGATAGATAATAAGCCATATCAATACTGCTATTGGCATGGATATATTTTCATATTCTAGTTTCCCCAAAAATGTGGGGATTTGAGGTATGTATCTCCCGATTAATGTCCCTCCTATCATACACAAGATCACCCAGACTGTAAGGTATTTTTCAAAAAAATTAATTCCTATTTCTTTTTTCACGTCTTTTCCTCCTCGTATAATTTCAAAATAATATATGTATCTATGTTAACATTCTAAATATTTTGTTTTCTCTAAATCTTCTAGAAATATTCCTCCATCTAACCTTCCCTCTAAAATTTCTTTTACAAAATAATTTTCTTCCAGAAACTTTTCAGAGATTCTGTAATCAACCCACTGGACTCTTTTTTCTCCTATAATTATTTCTGCTTTTTTTAGTTTATTGAGATGCCTGGAAAGATTCGATTGGTTAAGCTCCAATATCTCTTCCAATATACAGACACAAGTTTTATTTTTATTATATAGTATATTTAATATTCTCATTCTATTTTTATCTGCAATCAGTTTTAATATATCTATTATTTCCAAAATGTTACCTCCTATAGCATATGATTATATAATCATATGCTATAGTTTTTTCAGATAAAAGTCAAGATTTTTTAATTTCCTTTCCCTTAAAAATTTGAGAATAAAACCCCGAGAAAAATAAAAGAATAATTTCTCAAATTTAATATCAACCTTCCTATTTATTAAAAATACAATTCAAGAAATAAAATAATTTTAGGTGTTTTGTACTTTATATAGTAAACTAATATTAATCAAAATATAAGGGGGAACTGTATGAATCCAAGAGTTGATCAAATTATAAAAGAATTGTCTATGTATGAAAGAGCTGAGGAAGTGGGTACATTTTTTAAATTACACGATACTGTTATCCATGAATTACATATAGAATTAGATCGTGTTTACGATACCATTGCAAAAGAAGAGACAGAATCAGATATAAAAGAATTGGAATCATATTCAACCGAGGTCACTGACCACCATAAAAAAGAGCTCCTCCATGAGATCATCGCTTATATAGAAAAAAAAGTTTAAAATCAAAAATGTAAGGGAGCTTTAATTATCATTATGAATACAAAAAAATCTAAACCTGAGATAACCTATAAGGAAAAACAATTAATTTTTTCTATGTTAAATAAAATATCACTCTTTGGTGGATTGACTGCCGGAGAACTAGAATGTCTTATCCCTATGCTGAGTACAACTTCCTTTAAAAAAGGAGAAGCTGTTTTCACCCAAGGGGAATCTCCAAACAATATTTTTATCATCCAATCTGGTGAAATTAAAATTGTTAAACAATTGGACGAAACAGAGGTAGAGTTAGTTAGATTTAAAGAGGGAAATTTATTTGGTGAAACAGAACTTATTGGTATCTTTAAATATATTGCCTCTGCTATTGCTCTAACAGATGTAAAATTACTTGTATTTTCTAAGTCTGCACTCTACTCCCTGCATAGTAAAAACATGAAATTATTTAGTAAGATAATTTTAAATGTTGCTCGTGAGTCTTGTCGAAGAACTGCTCAAACCGATGAATATTGGTTAAACGAATTGGTCAAATTAAGAAAAAACCACAAAGAATAGGTATAAGCTGTCATATATATTTTAAATATCAAAGTGGTAGATATTTCTACCACTTTTTTATGATTTAAAAAAATTTAAACTAGGAGCTAAAAAATGATAAGAAAAAAATTAAAAATAACAGCCTTGTTGAGTTTGGCTATATCCGTAAATAGTTTTTCCATAGATGTATACACACCAAAAGCCCCACCCAGTATCCCTATGTTAACTATGAAAGATGAAGTAAAAATTCATTATTATCGGGATGTTCACATAGAAATAATTCCCAAAATCATTAAAAATCAAGATGGAATCTATGTTATTCCTACTAATCTAGGTGAAAATTTAAAAAAGAAAGGCCTTGAATTAAAACTACTAGGGGTAACCAGCCAAGGGCTTATTTCCATAATATCCAACCAAAAAATAGATAATATAAAAGGTTTAGATGGAAAAAATATTCTTATTGGAGCTCAGGGGTCATCTCCTGATATTATTTCAAAATTTTTGTTTAAAAAAAATAATATATCTCCTAAGATCACCTATAGATCCACTCCAGAAGTAGCTAAGCTGATGATCCTTCAAAAAGGTGATAATGCTGTCCTGCCAGAACCCATGGCTACCTTAGTTCTTGAAAAAAATCCTGAATTGATCAGATCCATTGTATATAAGGACGAGTGGGAAAAAGTAACCTCTCTTTCCGGGATCCCCCAGGTAGGGCTATATACTACCAGCAGATATAATAAAACCCACTCTAAAGAGATAGAAAAATTTATAGATGAGTATAAAAAAAATCTAAAAGATCTAAGAAAAGATCCCAATAAATTTATAGATCTGGCTCAGGTTAATTTTAATATTAATCTCAGTGATAGTGGGTATGAAGAGTCCATCAAATATATGAACCTAAGTCTTATTGATGGAAAAAAGGGAGATAAACTAGTAAAAGAATATATTAAAATTTTAGGAGAGAATAGATGAGAAAAAAAATGATTCCTATCATCATATTTTTATTTTTATGGGCTGGGATCTCGACTAAGGTCTCTCCTATAGTCTTACCTTCACCTCTAAGAGTCTTTCATACCTCATTATTTTTATTACAAAATAATTATAATGAGATCTTGATTACCCTGGGCCGGTTAGGAGTTTCTCTTATCCTAACTTACCTTGTGGGAATAATCCTGATTCTGGGGATAGTTTCTTCTAAAAATCTTAAGATCTTCATTCGTCCTATATTACTCTTTATGCAGAGCACTCCTATAATTTCATGGATCTTACTTGCATTAATTTGGTTTGATAATAAGTATATACCGATCTTTATAATTTGCATCAATACCATTCCTATCCTGGTTTTAAATATTGTCAGCGGGATGGAGGGGATCGACAAGAAAATATTGGAGATGGCGAGTATATATAATATATCTAAAAAAGATTGTTTTTTTAAGATACAGCTTCCATCTCTTATCAGATATCTTCTCCCTGCCACCGAGATCATCCTTGGTTCTTCATTTAAGGTGATCATCATGGCTGAGGTTATATCAAGGGTCAGTAGTGGAATTGGAAATGGTTTAAACATCGGATGGCTCAATATAGAAACAGATACAATTTTAGGATGGACACTTATAATATATGTTCTCAGTTTTATCATTACAAAATTAATTTTAACATCTTTAAAAAATCGATTTAGGAGGTACTTATGATAGAATTAAAAGATCTTTCTCTCGCCTTTCATGGGGAGAAAATCTTGGATAGGATTACATATAAATTCAAAAAAAATAAGGTCACTGCAATCTTAGGTCCCTCTGGAGGAGGGAAAACCAGCCTCTTCAATATCATCGCCGGAATAGAGAAAAATCATTCTGGAGAAGTGGTTAAGAATTTTAAAAATGTAGGTTATATATTTCAAGAGGACAGACTCCTCCCCTGGGAAAGTGTAAAAGAAAATTTGAATATTATCCCAGGGGCTACAGAAGAAAAAATACTCCATATCCTGGAACTTCTGCACATCCCCCACAAGGCAGACCATCTGGTCAAAAATTTAAGCGGAGGGGAAAAACAAAGGGTTGCAATAGCCCGTGCTTTTCTATACGATACAGAGTTAATCTTGATGGATGAATCTTTAAAATCTTTGGATTTTTCCCTAAAGATAAAATTGATCGATCTGATAATCTCCCTTTTGGAAAAATACTCAAAAACTCTCATCATGATAAGTCATGATATCGATGAAATTTTACTCATGGCAGATGAAGTGATCATATTTTCTAAAAAGCCCACCGTCATAGAAGAGGTTCTCACCATTGATTTCCCAAAATCTAAAAGAACCCTGTCTTCTAAAGAATTAAAAATATATAAAAATAAAATCTATGATGCTATCCTTAAATAAGGGTCGTATCTATTCTAATTAGGAGAGTGAAACCATGCAAAATATCTTAATATCATTGATTTTAGGCATTCTAATAGGTTGTACAGTGAAATTTTCAGATAAAATGAAAAAATTTAATGCAGTATTTCAGCATTTAGGAGTAATCCTTTTATTGTTTGCCATTGGGATTACAATCGGAATCAACCGGTCATTGCTCAGTAATTTAAAAGAAATTGGCGGCATTTCCCTCGTCTTTGCTGTTCTCACTTCACTATTCAGTATCATTTTGGTATTTTTTATGAGCAGAATGATAACTAAAAGGGGGAATAATCAATGACACTATCAATAGTTGCTTCTGTTATAACAGGTATTTTAGGAGGATATTTTTTTATTTCTGAATCTTTTACCCAGCACATCGATATCCTCATAGATTCAGCACTTTATTTTTTAATATTTTGTGTAGGAATAGATATCGGATTAAATAAACATATTTTTAAAGATCTAAAAAAGCATAGTTTAATTATTTTAATAATTCCAACTTCTATAATTGCAGGGAGTTTAATAGGAGGACTTATCACCGGCTATATCTTTGACCTGCCAAGAAACTTAAGTTTAGCTATTTCATCTGGTTTTGGATGGTATAGTCTTTCTGGTATTATCCTCACACAGCTGCATAGTGCAGAGGCAGGCACCATAGCCTTTTTAACCAATATCTTTCGAGAACTCATCACTGTGGTTTCTATACCGTTAATTGCAAAATATTTAAATGATTATACCACTATAGCTCCTGCAGGAGCCACTTCCATGGATTCCACACTGCCCATAATTTCTAAGTATACCAATCCAGAAACCGTTGTGATAGCATTTATTAACGGAATTTTATTGTCGGGATTAGTCCCTATCTTAGTGCCTTTTTTCTATTCTATCTAGGCAGGGACAATAAATATTTATTTTGCCATAGGTTGTGTAATGCTTACAATTGCCTATAAATTATTTGGTCTTAATAATTATATTTAAAATTTAGTAGGCTGTTGTAAGTTTATTAAAGATTATTTACGCAAAAGGCTCTCCGATTCCTTAAATATCTTTTATTTACTTTTATTGGAGATATAAAAACAGATAGGAAATTCATCCTATCTGTTAATTATCTTAATATACTTTTGATTTGACAATGTAATAAATTTATTTACTATTTTGAACCTCTACCTTTAATACTCTTTCTTTAGTTCTTTCAAGTTCTAACTCTTGTTTTATTTCATTTTTAACTTTTAAATTGTTCAACTGTTCTTCTAATTTATCATATTGAGAGTTATTATTATTTAAACTACTCCCTGCACTCTTTTTTGAAAAATAAAAATGAAGTATTTTCTCATTAAAACTATCATCTATTATTTCATTTTTAGACTCTGTATCATTTTTTAACATTATAGAATGAATCCCCTTCAAGGGAACGTTTACAACAAGAAGTCCTCCATAAATTTCACTATAAGGCTTCCCGTCTACAAATACTTCTGCTGTTTCAATATTTGTTGTAACAATAATACTTCTTACCTCTTTAGGTGTTGTAGATGAACAAGCTGTCATGAATAAAACTACCAAACCTATTAAAATATTTTTAATCTTCATATTACCCTCCTAATTTAAACTAGATGCTTCTAGCTTTAAAACTCTTTCTTTTGTTCTCTCAAGCTCTAATTCTTTTTTTATTTCATTTTTCATTTTCATTCTTTCAAGTTCTTTACTCAATTTATCTACTTCTTCATTTTTTGAAAAATTAGAATTATTTTTCATAGAAAAATCCGGCATATAATAATTCAGATTAGCTAATCTTCCTGTCCCACCTGATGGATAATCTACGATATAAGGAAGTCCGTAAACAAATAAAAAATTCCAAGTTGACCAAGGGTTATATTCTCTGTCTAAATAAACAGTTTGAACATTTTCTTCATTCCCAATTTCCTTTAAAAGAACATACTCGTCCCCATTTCTACTTCGATTACTTGCATTAAAAGCAAATACTTTTCCTTCTCCAATAAATTTCTTTCCATCAACATAAGCTTTCACAGGGGTTGCTGATTGAATTGTAACAGTTTTTCTAGACGGCTCCATCATAGTCCCACAGCCTGTAAATAAAAACACTAAAATAATAAGCAAATACTTTTTTTTCATTTCATCTCCTTTTTTCCTTTTTTAACTGTCTTTCAAAATTTTAATGCCGTTAATACTCATAATTTATTAAGAATAATAAAAAAATTAAGCATTTTTTAGTAAAATAAGTCTTTAAAAGTTTACTATATATCTAGTGAAAAATCAAGAACTTTCAGTTTCAAAAACTTTAATATATATAACCTTTTTGGAATCAGGTTTATTATAACTTCTATTTCTTTATCTCAGATTTCGAAATCAATTTTAAACATTCTATACCTGTCTAATCCTTATCTATTTAATTACTTAACTTCCATATATGTTAAAAAAATTTAGAGATTTATTTAAAAATCTCACTATATTTCTCATAGTTATCTATTTTTATATATTTTCCATCTCTATATACAGCAGGCCTTACTCTCTTTCTTTTAATAGCATCTATCAAATCTTTTTCAGTTTCAATATCATCTAAAAATTTTGTACAATATTTACCTATTGCATCGGTAGTATGGCAATCA
>DAOUPY010000086.1 GCA_030625925.1 Fusobacteriaceae bacterium
TATATTGTATAAGTAAATTACATATTATTAAAAATATGATATAATAAACTCATAATGTGTCTAGGAGGAATTTATATGGAAAATAAAGGTATCGTGAGAAAAATTGAAGGAAAAAACCTATATATAGAATTATTTAGAGACAGCTCTTGTGCTCACTGCTCTGGGTGCGGTCAAAAAGACAAAACTATAGCTGATTTATATCACTATGAACTCGATGAGGAGATCATAGTTAATATAGGAGACCTGATAACTTTTGAGATCAACAATAAATTCATCTTAAATTTAGCTCTTCTCATCTATATCCTGCCTGTCATTTTAATGGTTCTCAGCTACATTATAGCCGCTAAATTAGGTGCCAGTGAAGGACAGGGAATCTTGGTTTGTTTTACTACCCTGGTAATCTCATTTTTAGGTTTTTATATCTATGATAAGAAAAGTGGAAGTAAATTAATCAAAGAGGAGATCTCTATCAAGGAAGTTATTCCTTCAGATGAGATAAAGATTACCAGTTGTGGTCCAAAGGATTAAAAAAAAGAACTCCATGGAGTTCTTTTTTTAATCCTTTTCCTTATACCATTAAACTTAAAAGTGAAAGTCCGCCTATAGCCCATAAAACCGGTGAAACTTTGTTATATTCCCCTGTTCCTACATGAACTACGATAAATGATAAAAATCCAAAACTAAGCCCGGTACTGATACTGTATGTAAGAGGCATCATGATAACTGTTGCAAATACTGGCAGTGCTGTTTTAAAATCATGAAGATCCAGCTCTTTTAGATTTTTAAACATATAGATTCCAACAATGATCAGAGCTGGTGCTGTAGCGTATGCTGGCACAATCCCAACAATCGGTGTAAATAATAGTGAAAGTAAAAATAACCCTCCAATTACCACTGAGGCTAATCCTGTCCTGGCACCTGCTGCTATTCCTGCTGTGGTTTCTGATAATGTAGTAACTGTACTCGATCCTAATAATGATCCTACTATTGTAGAAGCTACATCTGTATGGATCATCCTTCCCAAAGATAAAATATTCCCATCTTCGTCTTCCATTCCCATCTCTTTGGCACAAGCTATAAGAGTTCCCAATGAATCAAATAGATCTACAAACATAAATGAAAATATTGGTCCGATCAATGCAAATTTAAAGGCTCCCACTATGTCTAATTTAAATGCAATAGGTGCTATAGATGGCGGCATAGAGATTATCTGTGTAGGAAGCTCTACTATTCCTATAATCATCCCTAGAACAGTGGTCGTGATCATACCTATCAACATACCACCTTTTACTTTTCTTAGCTCTAATAGAGCCGATACCATGATCCCTATCACTCCTAAAACAACTGTAGGAGTAAATTTACCTAGAGATACAAATGTTGCCGGGTTTGCTACAATGAGTCCCATACTTTTTAAACCTATAAAAGCTATAAAAAGCCCGATTCCCGCTGTAGAAGCTATTTTTAGTTCCACAGGAATTGCCTGCGCTATCCTCTCTCTTATCCCACCGATTGACATAATTAAAAAGAATAACCCCGATATAAAAACAACACCCAATGCTGTTTCCCAAGGAATCCCCTTTCCAATAACCAATGTATAGGTGAAAAATGCGTTAAGTCCCATCCCAGGTGCTAATCCTAGTGGTGCATTTGCCCAAAAAGCTGCTATCAAACTACCTATTGCAGCACTTAAACATGTAATAGTAATAAGAGCTCCTTTATCCATCCCTGTATCTGCCATTATAGAAGGGTTTACAAATATAATATATGACATAGTCATAAATGTAGTAAGTCCTCCAATAACCTCTTGTTTTACACTGGTTTCTCTCTCGGTCAATTTAAACATTCTCTCTAGCATCCAACTTCCCCCGTCCTTAAATTTTTAGTAGGTAGTATCTAATAATTTTATAGTTTCTTAAATAAAAAAAGGTTCTATTTTCCATATGTTTCAGGAAAATAGAACCTCAATATATATTAAAATATTAGGTATCTATCTTCTTATAGTCAGCTGTTTAAGGTAGCTGGTAGAAACTTTTCGCCATATCCGAAATTTATATAAGTTTTTTTATTTAGAAGATTATATCATTATTTTTATAAAATTACAAAACATTTCATCTTTTAGGATTGCGTCAAGTTTTGTAAATATTTTTTGATCCTCTAATTTCACCTACAATTATTATATACAACCTATTTAAAGCTCCTATATCTCTTAAGAATTTTTTTTATCTTTATGGTATAATAACTTTGAAATCAATATAAAATATTTTGCCATAGGCAGGAGGTAAAGTTATGAAAATATTAGTAACTGGAGGAGCCGGATATATCGGATCCCACACAGTAATAGAATTATTAAAGGAAAACTATGAGGTAGTTATAGTAGATAATTTTTCCAACAGTAATCCAAAGGTATTAGACAGAATAAAAGAGATTTCAGGTAAGGAATTTAAATTTTATGAAATCAACTTATTAGATAAAGATAATTTAGAAAAAGTATTTATAGAAAACAAGATAGATGCTGTAATTCATTTTGCAGGGTACAAAGCTGTAGGAGAATCTGTAGCCAAGCCCATTGAATATTATCATAACAACCTAACCACTACATTTGTCCTATGTGATGTAATGAAAAATCACGGTGTTAAGAAGATAGTATTTAGTTCTTCTGCAACTGTATATGGATTAAACAATACATCTCCATTATTAGAAACTATGCCCCTCAGTGCTACAAACCCATACGGGAGTACAAAACTTATGATAGAGCAGATCTTAAATGACCTGTATATCTCTGATGATCAGTGGGGAATCGCCCTTCTAAGGTATTTCAACCCTATCGGAGCTCATGAAAGCGGGAGAATCGGGGAAAATCCAAATGGTATCCCAAACAACTTAATGCCATATATCACCCAGGTAGCTGTAGGAAAAAGAGAAAAATTAAGTGTCTTTGGATCTGACTACGATACCCATGACGGAACTGGAGTACGTGACTATATCCATGTAATTGATTTGGCCATCGGTCATATCAGAGCACTGGAAAGGTTCAAAGATAAAACTGGTGTAGAAGCATATAACTTAGGAACTGGAGACGGAATAAGTGTTCTGGACCTGGTAAACACATTTATGAAAGTAAATAATGTGAAGATCCCATATGAATTAGTAGAAAGAAGAGCCGGGGATGTAGCTACTTGTTATGCTAACTCTGAAAAGGCTTTAAAGGAATTAAACTGGAAAACTGAGAAAAATTTAGAAGACATGTGCAGAGATTCATGGAAATGGCAGTCCAATAATCCAGAGGGATATTAAGATGAAAATTTTTGTTATTTCCGATATCCATGGTTCAATATACTATTTAGATAAGGCATTGGAGTGTTTTAAAAGGGAAGAGGCTGATTATATCCTGATATTAGGAGATATCCTATATCACGGCCCTCGTAATCCTCTTCCTAGAGATTATAACCCCAAGTTGGTTGCTAAAAAATTAAACCTGTATAAAGAAAAGATCATAGCCCTGAGAGGGAACTGTGACAGTGAGGTAGACCAAATGCTTTTAGAGTTTCCTATTATGAGTGATTTCACTAATTTATTTTTAGGAGATAAACGTATCTTTGCTACCCACGGCCACTTATTTACAGAGGAAAAAATTCCCATAGGTAAGGGAGATATTCTGATCTCCGGCCACACCCACCTGCCATTAGCAGAAAAAAAAGATATCTATATATTTAATCCAGGATCTATAACTCTTCCAAAGGGTGGAAATTCCAATTCATATGGAATTTTAACTCCTTCCTCTTGGGAAATTAAAGATCTAGATGGTCAAATATTTAAATCTATTGTATATTAAAAAATCTTCGTGACGTTGCATCCAAACAAGTAGAATTTAGGTTTTTATAATTTTTTATTTATTCTACAAATTTAATACTTTCCTAAATATTAAAAAAATCCCTTAAAATAGTAGATTACTATTTTGGGATTTTTTTTAATTAATATCATCTTCATCTTCATTTTTAGTTTCAATACTGTCGGTATATTTTCGATCTTTTAAAATATAATATACCAAGATCAAGATCAACTTAGCACTATTATCTGTTATATTTTTTAATATCCCATGTTTTTTGGTTGCGACCAGATGAAGTTTATATCCGGATTCTAAAATTTTAAGAACGTATTTATCATCTTCCTCATAGGGTGTAAATACCAAAAGTGCTGCCAAATAAAATATTATAATAGCCAATACTACTAACAACAACGTAATATACATCATCACAATCACCTCCTAATTCTATATTATATATATACTATATTATTTCCGCTTTTCCTCTTAACATCAATAACTATTTCTGTATTATTCCTATAACAGAACCTCCTCTGTATTTTATTCGAACGATTTCATCATCTATGATATTACTCATACAAAGGGAACTAGATCTAGATATGTCAACCTTGTCCAAAGGATAACGAAATCCTTCCAATGTCAATGCTTCTAATGGAGTAAGTGGGATGAAAGATATAGTTTTACCCATTTGATCACAAATCTCCATGTCTTTTTTTATCCAAAATATCATCTCATTCTCATCTTCATAGATGATATCTTGATATTTTTCCAAAAGATTCAGGTTAGTTAAAAAATGATCTGTTCGTCCTCCTAATCCTCCTAAGATTAAAATATCTTTATAGTTGGCTGTGACTTTCTCTAGGATTAACTCTCCATCTGTAAAATCTTTAGATACAGAAAATTCTTCAAATTTTACTCTTAAGTTTTTATAATGAGAAGATGCCTCCTCTGAGATAGAATCCAGATCTCCCAATATCAATTTAGGAATGACCCCTAAATTATAGGCGTGATCCGCTCCGCCATCTGCACAATAGATATCGTACTCACTGTATTTTATACTGCTATAGTATTCGGCTTTTAGATTTAGCCTTCCACTTAGAAATATTATTGCTTTTTTTCCCATTCTATTCTCCTCTTTCTTTTACTGTATTAACCTCTATAAAAACAGGTAAATGATCAGAAATTACCTTTCTTACCTCTCTATGATTGTTATCAGTAAAATCCACTACTCCGTTCCTGCCTGTATACCAGTCTTTCATTAATTCATAGGGATAAAAGATATGATCATAGCTAGATACCAATCCCTTTTTTCCTATAGTTGTCTTTTGATTAGGAGGTATTGCATCAACTATCAGGTCTTTATGTTTTAAAAAACCAGAAAAAGCATGATCATAGGAAGGTATATTAAAATCTCCTCCTATTATAACAATATTTTCTTCATTCTTCCCATCATATTCTTCTTTAAACCAATCATATACATCGGTCATCTGCATAGCTTCCAACTGCCTCTGTGTTTTCTTGTCACCAAATATTGAGTGTACTAAAACATAGGTAAATTTAAATTCTCCTATTTGGAATTTGGCTCCATATGGTTCCCTCATAAAGTTTTTTCCCCTGTCTTCTTCTGGATAAAATTTACCTTTTTTTAGGAGTTTTACCCTGTCTGTTCTATAAATATATGCAAAATATTCTCGATATTTCTTGCTGCCTACTGCATAGGGAGAGATGTGATACCTCCACTCTATTCCAGTTTGGACTTTTAATTCATTGGTTAATTTTTTAACTTCATCTTTTTTCATAACTTCCTGAATTCCTATCAAATCAAAAAGAGATATGATGCTGGCTATTCCCTCTATTTTTTCCTGTCTATGATCACCTTTCCATCCTAGATGAAGGGTATTAAAACTAGCTACCTTGGCCGGTGATCCAAAGGCAAATATACCAGCAATCATAAATATTACTATTAATTTTAATTTTTTTTTCATAAGTTATCCTCCTAGCGGCCTAACTTAGACTCTCTGAACTTCTGTTAAAAAAAACCTAGAAAATAAAAATTTTCTAGGTTTAAAGTTTCTTACTTAGCTCTTTCTACATATTTTCCTGTTCTTGTATCTATTCTAATTAATTCATCCATCTCAATAAATAATGGAACCATTAATTCATAACCAGTTTCAATTGTAGCTGCTTTAAGTGCTTTTCCTGTAGTATCACCTTTTAATCCAGGCTCTGTATAAGTTACTTTGAATACCATGTGGTTTTCTAATTCTACTCCTACGGGTCTTCCTTCATAGAATAAGATGTCGATGACAACTTCTTCCTTTAAATAGTTTACAGCACCATCCAGATCTTCTTTTTGTAATCCAATTTGCTCAAATGTTTCTTGATTCATGAAGTTATATTCTCCATCATCTTCATATAAAAATTGCATAGACTGCTTATCTAACATGATGTCGTTCATGATATCAGATGCTTTTACTGTAGTTTCATTGACTCTTCCACTGATAAGGTCTTTTACTTTAAATGTAATTTCTGGAGCTCTTTGTCTCTTTCCAGATGTTGATTGGAATCTCTCTGCCTTTAATATTAAAAATGGTACTCCATTATCTTCAAATGTACTTCCTGCTCTTAATTTATCCGCTGCTTTCATTCTTATGCCTCCATATTATTTTCTCTTTTTTCCTGCCAGCTAATCTTCTCAGATTATCATTTTTAATTAATTATACAATAATTCAGGAGAATCTTCAAGAAAAATAAGGCTTATTTATCCCTTTTGTGAAATGTTATCAGGTCATATATATCTTTTTTTATATATGGACTTCCCACTTTTTTTTGAACTTTCTTCCACAACTCTTTAAATTTTTCAAAATCCATCCTT
>DAOUPY010000389.1 GCA_030625925.1 Fusobacteriaceae bacterium
TAGATTTAGATTTTTTTTCTCTAATTTTTTCATAGCATTTTCAATTAAATTATCTGATTCAGCAGCAAATCCAATGAGACGCTGTTCTTTTTTTCTCCTACCCATCTCCATCAATATATCGGGATTTCTAGTTAATTCAAAAACCAGGTCTCCATCTTTTTTCTTGATTTTAGAAGCTGAATACTCCTTTATTCTATAATCTGCCACAGCAGCACAGCCGATGGCAATGTCCATCTTTTCAAATTTAGCAAAGACAGCTTCATACATATCCTCGGCACTCTTTACAGGTATAAATTCTATTCCACTTGGAATTTTAAGATTAGTAGGGCCGCTGACTAAGGTAACATTAGCTCCTAACTCAGCGCCTGCAATTGCCAGGGCATATCCCATCTTACCTGTAGATCGATTACTCAGATACCTGATAGGGTCAATGGCTTCTTCAGTAGGACCAGCTGTAATTAAGATGTTTTTTCCCTCTAAAAACTTTTCCCTTTCCAAAGATTCAAAGTAGTTATTTACAATATCAACTATGTCAGTTTCTTTTTTTAGTCTTCCCTTGGCTACCCAGTCACAGGCAAGCTGACCTGAATCGGCATCGATAAAATTATATCCATATGTCTCTAATTTTTTGATATTATCTTTCAGGATGGGGTTGTTATACATATTTACATTCATAGCTAGAGCAAAATAAGTAGGAGCACAAGCTGCAGAGATAACAGTAGAGAGCATATCGTCAGCGATACCATTTGCTGCCTTTCCAATGATATTGTATGTAGCAGGTGCTATTAAAACTAGGTCAGCCCAGTCGGCCAAGTTTATATGCTCTACATCTATGTTTGATTTTTCTGCCCACATATCAATAGCAACTCTGTTTTTAGACAGGGTTTCTAAGGTAAGAGGAGTTATTATTTCAGTAGCATTTTTGGTCATGATCACCTTTACATTATATCCATTTTTCTTTAAAAGGGAACAGATATTAGCAGATTTATAGGCTGCAATTCCTCCGGTAATTCCTAATAATATATTTTTATTCATCGATATATCTCCTTTGTTTACATTTTTTCTTTTGGCCTAATATTTCTCATATTTATAAGTATAGCATACTAAAAAAAAAAGGAAAAATATGATTTCAGTGAATAAATTATAACAATGAGAGGGGGGGATTTGATGAGTATTAAAAGAAAAATTTTTACCTTAACTTTTTTTACAGCAACAATACCTATATTGGTTATTTCTACAATTACATTTTTTATATTTTCCAGAAAAATAAAGGAAGTAGAAAGTCAAAAAATGAACTTAATCAGCCAAAATATAGAGAAAACTGTTCAAGGTGAAATCAATGCTTCTGGTGAAATACTGGAATACCTGTCGGATAGATATACTAAAAAACGTATAGGTTTCAATGATACAAAGGTTCAAGTCGATAATAAAATTAGACTTAAACGTATGATCTACCATATGAAAAATATAACTAAATCAGAAAAAAATATAAAATTTATAGCTTTTGGAAGTCCCGACAAGAAAATGATATTTGACAACCTGGCTGAAGATCAGAACTTACCATCGGATTATGATCCTACAACAAGGCCGTGGTATATAGGAGCTCTTAATTCCAAAGGAATCTATCTGTCGGAAGTTTTTATCCATGCAGGAACAGGAAATCCCATAGTGACACTGTCTAAAAAAATTGAATTAAAGGGTGAAATAATAGGTGTATTAATGGCAATGATTGATTTTTCATATATAGAATCTGAAATTTCAAAATTTAAAATTGGGAATACAGGATCCTTTTTCATAGTGGATAAAAATAATAAAATTTTAGTGGATGGAGGAGACAACCAGGAAAGTTTTAATTATATTTCAAAAATGGATTTGTTTTCCAAGAATCATCTTGAAATTATAAAATATATCTCTGAAACCGATTCATTGACGGGGTGTTATAACAGAAGAGCCATTATAAATTTAATTGAAAAAGAAATAGAGCAATCAAAAGAATTTGATTTGAATTTTTATTCTTGTAGTTTATTTTACAAATATAGAATTTTGCCAGTCTGAAACGTCACGTTGCTTTTTAATTGACCATAATGAGTATATTTAGGATGGAGATTTAAGAACAAAATAGAAAAATGATTTAATTAAATTTCATTTTTTAATTGATAAATGGGACAAAAAGTGGTATAAATTATATAAATAAATTTTTGAAGGAGGAAAATAATGTTTAAATTAAGATTTAATTGAGCCTGAGTAGCTGATAAACTTCTGGATGAAGTTACAATGGAATTTTTAGAATCTGAAAAAAGGATATATTAGGTAGTGCTTGCTGCTTCAATATTATAAACATTTATTCCCAATTCACTCTTTAACTTCCGACCCATTTTAAATTATGATGGATATAAATAAATATATTAACGAGATATTTTGACCTTAATGTTTTATTTATTCCTAAATAATTACTTTCGGAACTATTCTGTTCCAATTAACAATCATTGTAAAAAACGAAGAAAATGAAAGACAAATTTTTAAATCTTAATGCATATTAAACTATTAAATTATAGTGGTTATTTATGCCATCTTTTTT
>DAOUPY010000069.1 GCA_030625925.1 Fusobacteriaceae bacterium
AAACACCTCATATTGAGTGAAATTATTAAGAAAATATTACTCCTAAAATTACACTCATAGTTAGCTATTTACGGCAGCTAGTAGAAACTTTCTTCCTTATTAAGAAAATATATGAGAATTGATTTTATCTATATTACCACAGGATTCCTCAAAAAACAAGAGGGAGCAAATAGTTTTTAATTTTTTTGTAACCGCTAATATCGCTAATAAAACCTTTTTATCATAAAGAAACCGCTAGGGTCATCACCAAAGAACTATTAGCGTAATTTGCGGTTCAGCTTTTTAAATTTATGAATATTAATGTTTATTGGTGTTATAAAAATTAGGCTGACCCTTATGGTCAGCCTAATTAAAAGATTAATAGATCTCTCTTATATTTTTTGTAGGATGGTTTTCATATTTGATAACCTTTCCTTCCCAAGTTCTAATCATAACATAATCAGTTCCACGAGATATCATATATTGAGGCATTAAAGGTGTTTTACCTTGTCCCTTTGGTGCATTAACAATATAAGTTGGAATAGCCAGTCCAGAAGTGAACCCTCTTAGGTATTCCATGATCTCCAATCCGTCATCTACAGATGTATTGAAGTGTTCAGTTCCTTGAACATGTTTTGCATGGAAGATATAGTAAGGTCTGCATCTAACTTTTAATAACTCTTGATTCAGAAGTCTCATTATAAATTTATCGTTATTTATACCATTTAGCAGAACAGCTTGGTTTCCTACAGGAATTCCATTGTTAGCTAACTTTTCACATGCAGCCTTAGCTTCAGGGGTGATTTCCTTTGGATGATTGAAATGTGTGTTTAAGTAGATAGGATGATACTTCTTTATCATATTAACCAGATCATCTGTTATCCTTTGCGGCATAGTAACAGGTGTTCTGCTGCCTAATCTAATAATTTCTACATGTGGAATAGTTCTAAGCTCAGCTAAGATCCACTCTAATCTAGAATCAGATAGTGCTAATACATCTCCTCCAGTAAGTAATACATCTCTAACTTCAGGATTGTTTCTGATATATTCGATAGATTCTAAAAGATCTTTATCATGGGTAGCATTGTCGCTCTCTCCGATATTTCTTCTTCTTTGACAATGTCTGCAATACATTGCACACTCATTGGTTGTGTTTATGATAAGTCTATCTGGATATCTTCTAGTGATACTTCCAGCAGGATTAGTATATTCTTCTCCCATGGGATCAGCATCTCCAGAATTGTTATCTAATTCAATAGCTGCAGGAATACTGAGCATTCTAATAGGATCATATTTATCCTTTGGATCCAGTAAACAAGCATAGTATGGTGAAACTGCCCATCTATACTTATCTCCTACACTTTGAATCTCTTTTTTTTCTTCTTCACTTAGATCTAAGATTAAACTTAAAGTTTTAACATCTGTGATTCTATTTGAAAGCTGCCATTTAAAATCATTCCAGTCCTTTTCTGTAGCACCAAAATGTTTTAAAAGGATAGCTTTTGAAATCTCAAATTGTTTCCTTACATCTTCACTCATACCAGTTGGTATACCCTCTCTTGCTATTAAATAATCATCTATGGTACCCTTAAGTTCTTCAGCCCTGTTCAGGGAAATTTCTCTACCAGTCAAAATATCTACCTCCTAATTCTTGAAATATATATACGCGAATTATATATATTGCATATGTTCTATATATTGTATATATTATATTATACCGATATGAGCATAGGATGTCAAATTTGATAAGTAAAATAAATAATATGCATGGCTATCTATTAATATTTTATATAACTTTATCGACAAACTAATATTAAGGTTATTTAAAAAGGAAAATTTAAGAAAGAGAAGAACAAAACTAATGTAATTAGTCTTAATTCGCGTAGGCCATAGGAGGTATCGTATATGAATATTGAATATTTAAGAGAAATAAGAGCAGTATATAAAAGGATAAAGCCGGCAATCGAAGCTAGGATAGAGGGATATAAGGAGATTTGGTTTAATGGAACTAATGAAGATGTTCATGTGGAGCTTGCTTTTTGCATTCTGACACCTCAATCTAAGGCCAGAGGAGCAGAAAAGGCAATAAATGGAATGTTAGGGGCTGAGGTATTTTGGGCTGGGGTGGAAGACGACTTGATACCGTATCTAAATGTAGTAAGGTTTAAAAATACTAAAGCTAAAAATCTGGTGATCCTTCGTGAATTTATGAAAGACGAAGAGGGAAGGATAATTACTAAAATATTGGTAGACAAGATCGGTGACGTGTTTGAAAAAAGAATTTGGCTGGTAAAAAATATCAAGGGGATAGGATATAAAGAGGCCAGTCATTTTCTCAGAAACATAGGATTTGGAGATGAAATAGCTATCTTAGATCGGCATATATTAAAAAATATAATGAGATTAGGAGTGATAGATGAAATCCCTAAAACTATAACTCCTAAAAAATATTTAGAAATAGAGAAAAAAATAGAGAAATACTGCAGGGAGATAGAAATTCCCATGGACCATTTTGATCTATTATTATGGTATTTAGAAGCAGGGGAAGTCTTTAAGTAACCCTATCGAAAAACAAAGGATTATGTTACAATATATGGGACTAAATTTTATGTACATAAAGATATTGGACGGAGGAAATTAATGAGTAAAAAAAAAGCCACAATAATAACATATGGTTGTCAAATGAATGTAAACGAGACTGCTAAAATGAAAAAATTACTAGAGGGTAATGGGTATGAAATGACTGATGACATCCATGATTCAGATGCCGTATTTTTAAATACATGTACTGTAAGAGGTGGAGCAGCAGGAAGAATAGAGGGGAAATTAGGAAACTTAAAGACTATAAAAAATGCGAGAAAAACTAAGATGATAATAGGAGTAACAGGTTGTGTAGCTCAAGATGAAAAAGAGCACATCTTAGAAAGAGCATCTCATGTGGATATAGTTATCGGGAATCAACATATAGCAAGATTACCAGAAATTATGGATAAAATATTAAAAGGAGAGGTAGTCCATGCAGTATTAACTGACAAAGAAGATGAACTGCCGCCGAGAATAGATGCTAACTTTGGAGATGGGATTTCAGCTTCTGTAGTCATAAACTACGGTTGTAATAATTTTTGCACATACTGTATAGTTCCGCATGTAAGGGGACGTGAAAGATCGGTTCCTATGGAAGATATAGTAAATGATGTGAGAAAATATGTAAAAAAAGGATATAAGGATATTTTACTATTGGGACAAAATGTAAACTCTTACGGGAAAGATTTTGATAATAGCCATGAGATTAATTTTGCTAAATTATTAGATGAAATTTGTCAAATTGAAGGAGAGTATTGGATTAGATATGTGTCACCTCATCCAAAAGATCTGACTTTAGATGTATTGGAAGTAGCTGTTAAATATCCAGAAAAAATAGCTAGAAATATGCATTTACCAGTGCAGTCGGGATCAACTAAGATGTTAAAAGCAATGAATAGAAAATATACCAGGGAAGACTATTTAGCCTTGGTAGACAAAATAAAAGGTGCACTGCCGGATATATCACTCACTACAGATATCATAGTGGGATTCCCTGGGGAAACAGAGGAAGATTTCTTAGGCACTATGGATGTAATCAGACAGGTTAAGTATGAAAATGCCTATATGTTTATGTATTCTATTAGAGAGGGAACTCCAGCAGCAACTATGGAAAATCAAATTTCAGAAGAAGTGAAAAAGTCTAGATTGCAGAGGCTCATGGAAGTTCAAAATGAAAACGCAAAGGAATGCAGTTTGAGTTATGTAGGAAAGACTGTAAAGGTTTTGGTAGAAGGTACCAGCCATAGAAATAAGGAGAAAATGACAGGAAGGATAAGTGCAAATAAAGTAGTTATCTTTGAAGGTGACAGTTCTTTGAAGGGAACTTTTGTAGATGTTAAAATTGTAATGGCAAAAACATGGACTTTATATGGAGAATTAGTATAAAATAGAGGTGAGAAGATGTTATACATATTGATCTTTGCAGTACTGGCAGGATTTATAATAGTAGTCGGTAAAAAATTAAGTTTATATGGAGATACCATAGGAGACTTGATGGGGATAGAAAAGTCTTGGATAGGAATCGTCATGTTAGCCGCGGTAACTTCCTTACCAGAGATGGTTACAAGTATCAGTGCAACCCTCATGGGAAATCCTCAAATGGCAGTATCAAATATATTTGGGAGTAATTTATTCAATATATTCGTAGTGTTTATAGTTGATATATTTGTATTAAAATCTACCTCTTTTTCATCTAAGATAAGCAGTAAAAACTTTATGGCTGGTTTTTGGGCTATAATTTTAACTTTAATATTTTTAATGGGATTTTTATTTCCAACAGAGGGAATAATGAAGATAAGTTTATTCTCCCTTATGATTTTAGGAGTTTATTTTATTGCAATGAAATCGATCTATATCTATGAACATCAGAAAAATGATGAATTTAGTGAAAAATTAGAGGAAGAGAAAAAGGAGTTTCATGAGATAGAAGAGGGTGGAATAACTCTGACACAGGCAAAACAGGGATTTGCTATGAATGCATTTTTTGTGGTTGTTTTAGGAACAGGCCTCAGTTTTGTAGGAGATAAAATTGCCAGCACACCATTCTTTGGAATTGAGTTAGGAGAATCTTTTGTAGGTTTGATATTAATAGCTTTGGCAACATCTTTACCGGAATTAACTGTAAGTATTGAAGCAATTAAATTAAAGTCCTATGATATGGCTGCTGGAAATTTATTGGGAAGCAACATATTTAATATAATGATTATATTTATTACCGATCTATTTTTAAGGGATCAGAATATATATCAATCATTGGGTGGATTTCATAAGTTGACAGCTATATTTTCTATGCTGATACTTTTGGTGTTTATGATGGGAATTATGTTTAAAAATAAAAAAAGAAGATATGATACATATGTTATTGGAATGGTTTATTTTGTAGCGATGTATATATTATATATAAAAAGGTGATGATGACTTTGGTAGATTTAAGTGGATTACTCCTTTCAGAATTGAGGGAGATAGCTAAAAAATTAAATATAGATAAATCTTATGATTATAAAAAATTGGAATTGATTGAAAAAATAGCTGAATATGTAAGGGAAACTGACGGGCATACCATAGCTTGGGGTAAGATTGAAGTATTTGCTGACGGTTATGGCTTTCTTCGTGAAACCAATGTAGAAAAAGATGTATATATATCTTCTACACAAATAAGAAAATTTAAGGTTAGAAATGGTGATACAGTTCTAGGTGAAGCCAGAGTTCCAGTGGGGACAGAGAAAAACTATGCCATGAGAAAGATCCTCCTAATAAATGGAGATAATTTGGAAAAAGCTGAAAATCGTGTACCCTTTGATGAGTTAACACCGGCATATCCGGATGAAAAGATTATCTTAGGGGCTCAGGGAGATGTCTCGGGAAGAGTTATTGACTTAATAGCACCCCTTGGAAAAGGACAGAGAGGACTTATTGTAGCTCCTCCTAAAGCTGGAAAAACTATGCTTATAAGTAATATTGCCAATAGTATAATAAAAAATAATAAGGGTTTGGAAGTATGGATATTACTCATAGATGAAAGGCCTGAAGAAGTGACGGACATAAAAGAAACAGTTCATGGGGCTAAAGTCTTTTCATCTACCTTTGATGAAGATCCCAAAAATCATATAAAGGTAACAGAGATGGTTTTAGATAAGGCCAAGAGAATATTAGAAGATGGAAAAGATATTGTGATATTAATGGATTCTATAACAAGACTTGCAAGAGCCTATAATATTGTGATACCATCTAGTGGTAAACTTATATCTGGTGGAATAGATCCAACAGCTCTATATTACCCCAAGAAATTCTTTGGATCAGCAAGAAACATTCGTGGCGGCGGAAGTTTGACCATCTTAGCTACAGCTTTGGTAGATACTGGAAGTAGGATGGATGATGTTATTTTTGAGGAGTTTAAAGGTACTGGAAATATGGATATTCACCTAGACAGGACTTTGGCTGAATTAAGAATATATCCAGCTATTGATATAAAAAAATCTGGGACAAGAAAAGAAGAATTGTTGATAGAGGATAAGAAACTCTCCACAATTTGGAAAATTCGTAGATATCTTAGTAAATTTAGTACTGCTGAAGGTTCTAAACAACTGATAGATACAATAAGAAAAACAAAATCTAACGAAGAATTGTTAAAATATTATTCGAAAGGAGAAGCAAAAAATTGAATAAAAAAATGAGAATGCTTCTCTTAATTTTAATTGTGTGTAATATGTTTTTAGCATATTTTACTATTAAAAAATTAGAAAAAGAAGTGGTTAACTTAAATGAATTTACAGATTACTATACTGAATCAGAGGCAGACAATGGTGGTTATCAGCTGCTAAGTTCTGATTTTAAAGTATATGAAAAACAATATACTGTCGTAAGTGAAAAAACACAAGAAGAATCGAGAAAAAGAGCAGAACTAACATATTATAAGGTGAAATCAGGAGACACAGTAGGTGGAATTGCCAATAAATTTGGCCAGTCACAGGCTGTCCTAAAATACAACAATCCCAATATAGGAAAGTATCTAAAAATTGGAGAAAAACTTAAAATCACCAGAGGAAATTCTATAAGTTATAAGGTAATTAAGGGAGACTCACTCTCAAAGATAGCTTCAAAATTTGGGAAAACCGTAAGTGAATTAAAAACTACCAATAATTTAACATCTAATACAGTTCGTCTGAATCAAATGTTAATAATAAATAATCCTAAGGTAGATCTAGCTAGAATTACGAGAACCAAGAAAGGGTTCGATGTATATTGGCCAACAGCATGGAAAGGTGTTACCAGTCCCTATGGTAGAAGATTTCACCCCGTATTAAAAAGGTGGATAGGTCATATGGGAGTAGATTTACGTGCTCATTATATAGATGTGAAATCCTCAGAAAGGGGAACTGTTTCATATGCAGGATGGATGAGTGGGTACGGTAAGATAGTCATCGTTAAACATTCTAAAGGTTATGAAACTAGGTATGCACATCTAAATAAGATAAAAGTGAAAAAAGGTCAAAGAGTAAATAGGGGACAGCTTATTGCAGAGAGTGGAAAAACTGGACGGGTAACTGGTCCACATCTTCACTACGAAATAAGAAAATATGGGACTCCTATTAATCCAATGAAGTATTTTAAATAATCGCTGCCTTAAAGGTAGCATTTTGCCGCCTTAGCTCACTAGGTAGAGCAGTACCATGGTAAGGTAGAGGTAGCCGGTTCGACTCCGGCAGGTGGCACCAAGATATAAATTTTAGAGCAGAACTCGCGTTCTGCTTTTTTTTTGAATAAAATGAAAAATCGAGGAAATTAATCCTCGATTTTTATTTGTTTGCTTTTACGCCTTTGGAAGCATTACACTGGCTTCTCCATCTATGACCATCTTGCCGT
>DAOUPY010000260.1 GCA_030625925.1 Fusobacteriaceae bacterium
ATTACTTCTGGCAGTATTCCCAATCTTTTGGCAATAGTAAGAGCATTACTCTCCCCAGGAATTCCCATAAGCAATCTATATGTAGGAGACAATGTTTCAGAATTAAATTCCATGGATGCTGTTTCTATCCCATCCTCGTTGTACCCATGAGCTTTTACTTCACTATAATGGGTAGATATCATTGATTTACACTTTTTTTCCTTCAGATAATCTATCACTGCCATGGCAAATGCAGATCCCTCTATCGGATCGGTTCCCGAACCTAACTCATCTAACAATTCTAAACTTGCCTTCGTCACTCCCACTAAGATAGTTTGAATGTTTTTTAGATGTGCCGAGAAAGATGACAGGTTCTGCTCAATACTCTGCTCATCCCCTATGTCGGCATAGACACCACTAAAGTATCCAATATCTGTTTTATCGCTTGCTGTAATCGGGATTCCAGATAATGTCATAACCGTCAACAATCCTGCTGTTTTTAAGGCTACTGTTTTACCACCGGTATTCGGCCCGGTAATCAATAGACTGTTATAATTTTTTCCCAATTCAAAAGTTAAAGGTACAACTTCTCTAGGATTGATTAATGGATGTCTTCCTTCTACGATGGAGATATATTCCCTCTGATTTAATCCCGGGATTATACACTTGTTATCTAATCCATAGCTGCACTTAGCATTTAAATAATCTAAAACCAGAAGAGTTTCTCCTACTTGCATTACACCTTCTAGGTTCGCTCTCAGATTATCAGTAAGTCTCAAAAGGATCTTTCTTATCTCCTCTCTCTCTCTTACCTCTAATTCTCTCATCTTATTATTCAATGAAACTACGCTAATAGGTTCTATAAATACCGTCTGTCCGCTGGATGACCTGTCATGTTCTATTCCTTTAATCTGCCCCTTAAAATCTGTTTTTACAGGTATCACACTTCTGCCGTCTCTGACCGTTACTATCTTCTCTTGGATAGCCTTGGCATAGGCAGGGTTTGAGATTAGGTCATCAAATTTTCTTTTGATATTATTTTGAATTAAATTTTTACTATATCTGATGTCTCTCAGATCCAGTGAGGCCGTGTCTTTGATTTGTTTTTGATTATCTATGACTGCTTCGATCAATTCTTCTAATCCTTTATATGTAGGTACATCTTTAAACCTCATATGCAGCCCTCTATATTTCCCCTCTAATTCCTGAAATTTAGTTTTTACTACTCTAAATACTCTCAAGTTTCTAGCGATATGATAGAGCTCTTCTATATCTAAGTAAGTTCCTATTAGGCTGGTTTTCTTTAAATACATCACTATATTTTTTATCTCCGACAGTTCTATCCCGCCGTCATACTTCAACATATCCATAAAATCTTGTACATTTTCTAATTCTTTCTTTATACTATTTATATCTTTCATTGGAATAGTCTCTAATATTTTATCCTTAGTTTCATCCAAAATAGCATATTCACTTATGTTTTCTTTTACTTTATCAAACTCTAATACGCTTAAACTGTGTTCATTCATTTTACTACCTCTTTAGTATTTGACTTTTATCTATATTTATACATTCTATTATATCATAAGAGTTTTTTTTTTTACAGGAAACTATATCTTTATTGTAGAAAAATCCTTGCTTTTTTGCTTGCTTTATGCTAAAATTTAAGCCGATGTTTTAATAATAGGAGGTGCAAAATAATGAAAAGATGTGAAATCACTGGTAAAGGAATTACTTTCGGACACAGTATCTCTCATGCTCATAATATGAACAAGAGAATATGGAAGCCAAACTTACAAACAGTTAAAGTTGAACTTAACGGTCAATTAACTAAAGTAAAAGTTTGTGTTAAAATGTTAAGATCTTTAAAAGCTGCAGATTCAGTTGAAATTGCTAGAATTTTAAAGAAAAATGCTGCTACTTTAAGCCCTAGAATCAACAAGGTTTTAAGCAAGTAATAGCAATAAAAAAAGACAGCCATTAAGGATCTGTCTTTTTTTATTGCCTGTAAATAAATATTTTGTATATTTTCACCTATCTTGATAAAATAAATTATCACTTGATAATGGGTGGATAATCAATAATAATAAGGAGGGGTCTCTATGACCTATGTCATTCCAGCATTGTTGTTCTCAGGAATTTCAATGTTCTTTAACGGATACACCATTAGATATTTAAATCTATCCAGGTTAATTCGGGATTTTCACAATCATCCAGATAAAGACTGTAATCTCAAAGCTCAAATTTCAAACCTTAAATTACGGGTAATATATATCAAATGGATACAATTTTTTTCTGTGCTTTCCCTGCTTTTAGCCACCCTGTCTGTATTCACTATTTTTTTTAAATATATTCAGACAGGATGGATTTTATTTACTTTCTCCATCATCAGTTTTTTAATATCTCTCATTATTTCTGCCCTAGAAATTAAAATTTCTACTATAGCTTTAAATATTTCCTTAAAAGATGGAGGCGACCTCAGATGCAGTTAACACTTACAACCCCGGCACTAATTTTTTCTACTATTTCACTCCTGCTTTTAGCATATACCAGCAGATTTTTGGCCTTAGCTAACCTTATCAGGTCGCTGCACAACCAAGCTTCTCAAGAGATAAATAGAGTTGATATCCTTATGCCGCAGATAGAAAATTTAAAATTAAGGGTAAAGATTATAAAAAATATGCAGTTAATAGGAATTATTTCTCTATTTTTCTGTGTTTTTTCCATGTTTTTAATATTTTTACAACAGATCATCTTGGCAGAGTTTGTCTTTGCTGGGAGCCTGATCTTACTCATGATCTCACTGTCTCTTTCTGCTATAGAGATCAATATATCGGTAAAAGCACTGAATATAGAGTTGAGCCAATGTGTAGGAGATCAGTGTAAATTAGTTAAATAAAAAAAGTGGTAGAAATCTCTACCACCTTGAATATTCAAAATTATTTACACTATCCAAAATTAAAAAAAGTATCAAATAAAAGGACGTTCATTTTAGAATGTCCTTTTAAGGTTTATTTTATTGACTTCAGTTTTGAAAGTTACAAAATAGTTATTTTAAAACTTTCATTGGTTTTTATTAATTTTTCATTTATTAAAATCTAAAACTTGAAACAAATAAAAAAATAAAGTATAATTAAGTATCATATGATACTTTTACATGGAGGTTTTTGTGCAGAATAACCCTTTCAAAACAATAATAAAAGGTAAACTAGAAGAAGTAATGGTACAAATTAAAGACCTTTTAAAAAATGATTGTATACATTTTTTAGAAACTAAAAAAAACATTGAAACTAGTAGAACAATAAGAAGAGATCTGGGAATTACTCATAATGATTTTATGGATGAAATTAAAGAAGCTATTTCAAATTTAAGTATGAAAAACTATTTTCAAGGACCAGAACAAGATCATAACGAAAAAAGAGATCTTATATTTTGGATATTTGGAATTAAAATATTTGAAAACAAAGAAATTTATTTGAAATTCAGCATCACAGAAAAAGAAGGACAAGACATTATTTGTTGGTCATATCATTTTCCAGAGGATACAATTACCTACCCATTTAAATAAATGGATAGAGCTGAAATTTTAAAGGAGGAAAAAAATGGGGTACAACATATT
>DAOUPY010000208.1 GCA_030625925.1 Fusobacteriaceae bacterium
AAATTTCAGACAGACAAGAAATGCAAGGTATTTATCATGACATTAAAAACAGGAGGGGTCGGACTGAACCTGACTGCTGCTGATAAGATATTTATCTATGATCCATGGTGGAATAAGACAGCAGAGGATCAAGCTGTAGATAGGAGTTACCGTATGGGTCAGGATAGGACGGTATTTGCTTATAAACTTATTACAAAAGGAACGATAGAAGAAAAGATGCTTAGTTTACAGATGGAAAAAAATAAATTATTTAACAGCCTTATAACTACAGATACTGTTGCAGTTAAAAGTCTAAGTGAATCTGATATTGAATATATGTTAGGGGTGTAATTAAAATGGGAATAAGCAGAGATAAATTTAAAAGTTCGATTACAAATTTTTATACAAAAGATGGAATCTATAGTCTGTATAAGAAATATTTTATAGACTGGATAGCAGATGGATATATTGGTGTTCATTTGGATATATTTGAAGTATCGTTGTTATCAGAGACGTCGAATAAATCTATATTTGTAGATCTACTGGAGGAAGCTTTCTATAAAAAAGAAACTTTTGTAGAGATATTTAGCAGTTTAGAAGAGGATATCAAGGAAATTTTTAGGAGTATTCTGTGGAGTGGAAAATACATAGTGGAAGATTCACAGATAGAGGAGTTTTTTGAAAAGGAACATACCTATGAAACCAGTGAAAATTTAAAGGATAGATATAAATTTTTTCATTATAAAAAAAATAAAATATCTAAAGAAGGGCCTGGGTATCTATATTTAGATAATGATATCATAAGGAAAATAAGACCTCATTGTCCAAATAAAGTGAGAGATTATTTTATCCATCCAATAGAAAATCCAATCTATACCTATAAACATAACTCTGAAGAGGAGATCTGTAAAAAATATAGTTTGTACTATAATTTTTACAGACAGGGAAACATAAAACTTTCTACAAGTTTAAAACTCCTCAAAGAAAGTAAAAGAGATATGCAGAAATATTGCGATATTTCAGAATTTTATAGTGAAAATAAAGATTTGGATTATTTGAAAACTGAAACTATGGGACTATTATTTTATTTGATGAAAGATGAATACCTTGTTCCGGAGAACTTTAAGTTGGACAAATTTAAATATATTATAAATGAGTTCCTCAACGGGAAACTTACAAAAAATGATGGATATGAGTATACGACTAAATATCTTAATTATTTGAAGGGTGTAAAAAATATAAAGAAAACAGAAAATTTGACTAGATCACTTCAGACTATAGTGAAATTAATTATGGAACTGCCGTCGGAGAAGACTATAAGCATTTCAAATATCATAAACTATCTGGTTTATAGAGATGAGTTCTTAGATATTATCGAATTAAAAGATGTATATGACTATGTATATATAAATGAATCAAACTATGGAAGGACTAGAATATCCCAGTATGATGAATATCACAGATATATCATCGAGCCATTTGTAAAATCTATATTCTTTCTTTTAGGAAGTTTGGGGTTATTTACCCTTTATTATGACCTGCCTAGTGGTAACAATGGGTTATATTTAAAGAATAATTATTTATCGAAATATGATGGGTTAAAATACATAGAATTGACTAAATTAGGAGAATATGTGCTGGGGCGGGCAGAGGATTATGCTTTTGCAGAGGAAAATGAAGATGCAGAGATAGTGTATGATGAAGACCTTCTTTTGATAACTATCGTTGGATCAGCTCCTATAATGTCTATGTTTTTAGAAAAAATATCTATCAAGATTGGTGAAAATAAATATAGAATGGATAATGGAAGATTTTTAAGAGGGATCACAACAATCAAAGAACTAGAGGAAAGAATAAAAGAATTTAAAAATAAATTTTATAAAGATCTGCCTCAAGTTTGGGAAACCTTCTTCGATGAGTTGAGATCTAAGGTAAACTGTCTGACCGAGGAATCCGATATAAAAGTTTTTAAAGTTAAACAGGATAAAGAATTTTTTAAGATCCTGGTTACAGATAGTAAGTTAAAAGAATATATCTTGAAAGCTGAAGGTTTTTATATCCTTATAAAGGAAGAGAATGTACCTAAGGTGAAAACTATCCTGTCGAAATATGGTTATTTTAATGAAATAGAATAAGAAAAAAGAATAAGATAAAAAACAAAGACCTGGAGAATTTATATCTCTGGGTCTTTGCTTTTTATTAGGAATTTAAACTTCAAAATTAAAAATCCAAAGAAAAAAATTCTTAGTGAGCTTGGTGCAAGACACTTAAAAAACCTTTAGATTGACAAAATAGATGTTATTGTTTACAATGTGGGTCGTTAATACAAAAGTGACTAAAATAGTAAAAAATGTTTTTTTAAAGAGGGAGGAAAAAATGGCAGGAATTATTAGTGATCTATTTGGTTGGGATAAACACCTGGAAGTAGATAAAAATGGAGCATTAGACCTTATAGGAGACGATGCAATCGTAATCGATGTAAGGGATGAAAGGAAAAGAAATAAGGTCGAGGCTATTTTTGATGAAACTATCAACGTTGAATTTAAGGAATTTGAAACGAAGATAAAAGATCTTTTAGAAAAAAAAGAAATAGGCAAAGAGGATTCATATGTAGTGTTCTGTACAACAGGAGCTAAAGGACTAAAAGCTGTAAAGGTCCTTAGAAAATATGGATTTGAAAAGTCATTTAATATGAAATATGGTACCAATGCATGGCATGCAAATGATGACGGATGCGGTACATGATAAAAACAAAAAGTCTAGGTTAGACTTAAAACAAAAGAAACTTCATCTTTTTGGATGGAGAGGTTAAAAATAAGTTTTGAATTAGGTAGAAAATTTTAGGGAGGATTATATATGCAAATTTTAAATATACTTATTATGGCAATATTAGTATATGTGCTGGCTTGGATGCAAAAATCATATAAGTCGTTTACAAATAGAGTATTTACTGGATTGGGATTAGGAGTAGTATTTGGTGTGTCTATGCAGGTTTTTTATGGACAGGGATCTAATATAATTGCAAACACATTACAATGGACTAACATAATTGGAAGCGGATATGTATCTTTATTAAAGATGATCGTTATTCCTTTAATAATGGTATCTATAGCTTCATCTGTTATCAATGCAGAAGAATCTGAAAATAGTTCTATAGCAAAGATGAGTACGACTATCATTGGATTATTATTAATAACTTGTGGTATAGCTGCTCTTATATCTATATTTACATCTTTAGCATTTAATTTAAGTGCAGAAGGACTGATCTCAGGAGCAAAAGAAGCTGCTAGAATGAATTATTTAGAAGGGAAGGCAGGAGATGTTAGTAATACTTCTTCATTGATTAAACAAATAGTTGGAATTATTCCAAATAACCCATTTAAAGCTATGACTGGTGCAGGAAATAACTCAACAATCGGTGTTGTTATCTTCTCAGCCTTAGTGGGGATAGCTACAAGAAAGATCAAAAAGAAAGATAAGAAGACTTTTGAATTAATTCAAAATGCTACAAATGCAGCTCAGGCAGTTGTATTAAAATTAGTACAGATGGTATTGGGACTTACTCCATACGGTGTATTAGCTTTAATGACTAAGGTATGTGCAAGTTCTAACTTTGTAGAAATTTCAAGACTAGGTAACTTCGTTGTAGCGACCTACGTTGCTCTAACACTTATGTTCTTAGTTCACTTAGTGATGATTATGCTATGCGGTGTATCACCAATAATATTTTTGAAGAAAGCATGGACAGTATTGACATTTGCATTTACATCTAGAACATCTGCAGGAAGTATCCCGATGAACATTGACTGTCAGACAAAAAAACTAGGAGTACCTAATTCAATTGCAAGTATGTCAGCTGGAATCGGGGCTACTGTTGGACAAAACGGTTGTGGTGGAGTATATCCTGCTATGTTAGCTGTAATGATCGCCACTGCTACTGGTATAAATGTATTGGAACCTGCATTCTTTATTAAATTGATAATAGTTGTAATGATAGCTTCACTTGGAGGAGCTGGAATTGGAGGAGGAGCTACAATAGCAGCCCTAATCGTACTGCCTATCATGGGATTACCCATTGAATTGGTTGGATTATTGATTGCTATTGAGCCTATCTTAGATCAGGGTAGAACTGCTTTAAATGTATCAGGAGCTATGGCTACTGGTGTTGTAACAGCAAAATTATTAGGATCTTTAGATAAAGAGATATACAATGACGGTGAAGGTAAGGTCGTATTGAATAGAGGATAAAATAAAAAATGGAAGCAGAATTTCTGCTTCCATTTTTTATTGAAGGTTTAGTCACGCTGTTATATATCACTTAAAACTTTTACTACCTTTCC
>DAOUPY010000014.1 GCA_030625925.1 Fusobacteriaceae bacterium
TTATTTGAAATGTTAGAACCTAGTCAAGAAAATTTTTTGATTAGTGGTAATTTGTGCAATTTGTGACTAAAAAAATAAGATATGTGTAAATTAGATTCTAAAATCCGTATAATCAGTGTCAGACGTTTTGATTTTAATTGGAATTAATTGGTGGTAAAAAGAAGAAAAAAGGAGAAAAGAATGTCTAAAAAAGATTTTTATGAAACGCTGGGAATATCTAAGGGTGCCAGTGAGAGCGAGATAAAAAAAGCCTATAGAAAAAAAGCTATGAAATATCATCCAGATAAGTATAGTAGTGCAACTGCAAAGGAAAAGGATGATGCAGAACATAAATTCAAAGAGGTAAATGATGCTTATCAAGTCCTTTCAGATGGAGAAAAGAGATCTAAATATGACAGATTTGGTCATGATGCATTCTCTCAAGGTGGAGGAGGAGCCGGAGGCTTTGGCGGATTCGGTGGATTCGGTGGAGCAGGAGGTTTTGAAGATATTTTCGGTTCATTCTTCGGAGGAGGAGGTTCTCGTGGTCCTCGTGTAGAACCTGGGGCAGACCTTAGATATACAGTAGAAATAACACTGGAAGAAGCTGCCAAGGGCACAGAAAAAGAGGTTAAATATTACAGAAACGGTGAATGTCATACTTGTCACGGAACTGGAGCTAAACCGGGAACAAATATGAAAACTTGTCCTAAATGTCATGGTAATGGAAGAATAAAAGAGATTCAAAGAACTATGTTTGGAAATTTTGAAAATGTAGTGGAATGTGATAACTGTCACGGTAAGGGAGAGGTTCCTACTGAAAAATGTCCTACCTGCCATGGAACAGGTGTAGAGAAGGAAAAAGTAGAAAAAAATGTAAAAATTCCAGCTGGAATAGATGATGGACAAAGACTTAGATTAGGCGGAATGGGGGAAGCCAGTGAAAACGGCGGACCAAATGGAGACCTGTATCTATTTATAAGGGTAAAGGAGCATGCCATATTTGAAAGACACGGATCGGACATTGTTTGTGAGGTGCCTATCTCTTATACCAAGGCTGTTTTAGGAGGAGATATACAAATTCCTACTCTGGATGAGGCAATAAAGATAAAAATTCCAGAAGGAACCCAGACTGGAAAGGTATTCAGACTTCGTGGGAAGGGAATACCTAGCACAAGAGGGGGAAGAGTAGGAGATGAATTGGTAAAAGTAGTAGTTGAAACTCCTACAAAGCTAAATTCAGAGCAAAAAAACTTATTGAAAGCTTTTGAGGACAGTTTAAATGACAAAAACACAGGTATGAAAGAAGGATTTTTTGATAAATTGAAAGATTTGTTTAAATAGAGATAAAAAAATAAAAAAGGAGAAGGAAATCTTCTCTTTTTTTTATATATTTAAATAGAAGTATGAAAAAAATTAATAACAATGATTTGAAGTTTAATTATGTATAAGTTTAATGATCAGTTATTCTTAGAATAATCTAAAAAAAAATTTTAAAAATGTTAAAGATAGTGCTATACTTTAGATAATAAAACTTAACAAAAAGGAGTAAGCGATGTTTAGTAATTTTTTAGCTTTTGGAGCGGATCAAACGAGTAAAAGTTCTGGTTACACAGGAATGGCAGTAACACTTATTATATGGGGTGCAATTTTTTATTTATTTTTAATCAGACCAAATAAAAAGAAGCAAAAAAAGCATGCTGATATGATAGATGCCTTACAACCTGGGAAAGATGTTATAACTGCCGGGGGAATCAAGGGAGAAGTTGTATCTGTAAGCGATGAATATATTGTTATCAGAGTAGATAAGGGAGTTAGGCTTACTTTTACAAAGGACTCTATAAGAAAAGTATTATAGTAATCAAGAGTGATTCTAATAATAGGAGGTTAATCATGAAGAAGATAATGTTAATTTTGGCTATAACAGGAGTGTTGATAAGTTGTTCTAGCAAAGATGAGACCGTAAAAAAAGAAACAACTGTTGAAGTGGTAGCACCTCAAGAAGAGGCTGTTACTTCAGTAGAGACAACTGAGGTTGAAGCCACTGAAATCGTTACAGTAGAGGTGGAAAAGCCGGTTTTAACCGATGAGGATTATAAGTCGGTATCGGAACCGATGAAAAAGCCAGTAAAGAAAACTAAACCTGCTCCGAAACCTGTGAAAAAAGCAGTGGTTGTAGAGGAGGCAGCAGCTCCAATAGTTGTACCAGTGATGGAAACATCTGTAGATGAGGCTGTAGATACAGACGTGGATAAAGAAATAGCAAAGACAGAAACTGAGACTAAGGTTGTAGAGGTAGAAACTCCAGTGGAAAAGAGCAGCAGTAATAAAACTCTTTTTGGAATTTTAGGTGCTATATTAGTAGCCGCAGCAGCAGTATTTGTATTTAAAAAGAAATAAATAAAAAACCACCGTTCAGGTGGTTTTTTATTTGTTTAGGAAATTATACCTGAAAGGGGCATCGCCAAGATGCAGCGTAACGTTACTTTTTTAGATTTTAAAATAGACTATTGTAATGAGAAAAACTTTATAAATGTCTAAAAACGTATGAAACGTTAAAAAAAGAACCACTATATATTATAAGACGAACAATTTTCTTGACTTTTGAGTGTATTTGTCATATTCTAAAGATAAGACAAATAAATACGCCTAGAGTAAATAGAGTCAGGTTATTATAAATTGTATGGAAGCATACAATATTTTTATAATGACTTTTTTGTTGTCTTTACAATGTTTTTACTTGGAATACACAATTAATTTACATAAAAGTGTTAACATGTTATATGTCAGCGGGTGTTGAAGGAGGAAAATATGGAAATAATTGCTCACAGGGGAGCTTCTGGTTATGCTCCTGAAAACACCAGAGTATCTATATTAAAAGGATTGGAACTAGGTTGTGATGGTTTTGAGGTAGATGTGCAATTAGCTGGTTCTGGAGAAGTAGTGGTATTTCACGATTTCACCTTGGAAAGAACAACATCTGGAAAGGGAAGTCTCAGAGACACAGGTTTATCTGACTTAAGAAAATTAGATCTAGGCAGCAGCTTTTCAGAAGAATTTAAAGGTGAAAAAATAATGACTTTAGAGGAACTGCTAAGAATAGTGCCAGAAAATAAAATTTTGAATATAGAGATTAAAGTAAGGTACGATGAGGTAAATAAAATAGAAGAAAAAATAGTTGATATACTAAAAAAAGCAGGAAGGACAGAGGGACAAATCATAATATCTTCCTTTAGCCATCGTATAATAAAAGAGATAAATAAGTTAGAGCCTGATTTAAAAACAGGGCTGCTTCTGAAAGCAGAAATTTTGGATATAGAAAATTATATAAAAACAAATGATCTAAAAATATACAGTATCCATACCTATGGAGAGTTCACCGGTAGAAAAATGGTGAAAAAAATGAATGATATAGGAATAAAAACCTATATTTGGACAGTAAATAGTGCAGAAGAAGCTAAAATGTTGAATGACTTTGGAGTAACGGGAATAATTACTAATTATCCCGATAAATTTATGGGAGTAAGAGGGATATAGAAAAAGTTAAAAATAGTTTATATTATATTTGTTTTACGGAGATGCAATTATTTACTGTGAATAAAAAAAGGGAGGTAAGATGAAAAAATTAATTAGTTTATTGTTGATGCTGGCATTTATAGGATGCAGCACTACGAATGTTGTGGAGGAGAAAAAAACAGAAAAGACAAAAGAAACAAGGAAGATCGTGGTAGCTCATAGAGGAGCCAGCGGTTATCTACCAGAACATAGTATGGCAGCAAAATCTATGGCCTATGCAATGGGTGCAGATTATATCGAACAAGATGTAGTTATGACAAAGGATAATGAATTAGTAGTCTTACACGATCATTATCTTGACAGAGTAACTAATGTAGCTGAAGTTTATCCATACAGAAAAAGAGAAGACGGTAGATATTATGCTATTGATTTTACATTGAAAGAGATAAAAGGCCTTGAGATGACCGAAGGGTTTAATGTTAAAGATGGAAAAACAGTGGCAGGATTTCCTGAGAGATTCCCAATTTGGAAATCTGACTTCAGAGTTCATACTCTAGCAGAGGAGATCGAATTGATCCAAGGATTAAATAAAAGTACAGGTGAAAATGTAGGGATCTATCCTGAAGTGAAAGCACCTTGGTTCCATAGACATGAAGGAAAAGATATTAGTGCAGCAGTATTAAAAGTTCTCAAGAAGTATGGGTATACTAAAAAAAGTGACTTAGTTTATTTTCAATGTTTTGACCCGAACGAACTTATGCGTGTGAAAACTGAATTATTACCAGAATTTGGAATGGATATAAAATTGGTGCAGTTAATAGCAGAAACCAGCTGGGATGAAACTATGATATATGAAGACGGAAAAGCAGTTCCTTATAACTATGACTGGATGTTTGAAGATGGAGGGATGGAAAAAATATCTCAATATGCTGACGGGATAGGACCTTGGAAGCCGATGCTTGTAACTGATGAGTCTACAAAAGATAATTTAATTATTACAGATATGGTAAGCGATGCTCACAGATATGGAATGGAAGTACACCCTTATACATTTAGATTAGATGAGGGAAGAATACCTGCATATGCATCAGATTTTGAAGATATGTTAGATATATTTTATAATAAGGTTGGAGTAGACGGGGTATTTTCAGATTTTCCTGATCATGCTGTAGACTTTTTAAATAAATAAATTTATTAATAAGAAACGTTTATTAAAATAAAAAATTAAATAACAGGAGGAACAAGATGAAGAAGATTTTTAAGATGTTAACACTGTTAGTGGCAGCTACTATGTTATTTGTTAGTTGTGGGAAAAAAGAAGAGGCAGTAACAGAAAATGGTGAAAAAAAAGTAGTTATCAAAATGAGTATGAAATTTGTACAAGATGAGCAGACAGCTAAATCAATGGTGATTGTAGCTGAAAAAATCAAAGAAAGAACTAATGGAAACATAGAAATACAAGTATACGCTGGTGGACAGTTACCAATCGGGAAAGACAGTATGGAACAAGTGGCAAATGGTGCAAACTGGATATCAGTAGACGGGCTTAACTTCGTAGGAGATTATGTACCTGATTTTAATGCTATCAACGGACCTATGTTATATAAGAGCTTTGATGAGTATTTAGCAATGACTCAGTCAGATTTAGTAAAAAAATTAAAAGGTGAAGCAGAGAAAAAAGGAATCAAAGTATTATCTTTAGATTACTTATTTGGATTCAGAAGTATGTTGACAGACAAGGTAGTTAAAACTCCTGCAGATCTTAAAGGATTAAAGATAAGAGTACCAAACAGTCAATTATACATGTATACATTGGAAGCAATGGGAGCTAATCCTACTCCATTACCATTTACAGAAGTATATAGCGGGATTCAACAAGGGGTAGTAGACGGATTAGAGGGATCTCTTATGACTATCTATGGAACTAAAATATATGAAGTTAGAAAAAATGTTTCTTTAACTAATCATTTATTAGGAGTATCAGCAGTATCTATCTCTAAAACAGTATGGGAAGGATTATCTGAGAACCAAAGAACTATCATTCAAGAGGAATTTGATGCAGGAGCTAAATATAACAATGACGTTACTGTTGAATTACAAGAAGAGTATAAAATTAAGTTAGAGGAATTAGGAGTTAAATTCAACGAGGTAGATCTACCTTCATTCAACGTAGAAACAGCTAAAGTATTCTCTAAGTTCCCTAAGTGGACTCCTGGAATCTACGATGAAATTCAAAAAGAATTAAAAGTAATCAGAGCTAAATAATAATAAAAAATTAAAGATATAATTCGATAATCGTGACTAGTTGTGGTAAGAGTTTATCACTGACTGTTCACGATTATCTTTTATAGATTAAAGAAAATTGAATATGGGGTGGAATATGAAAGGTTTCTTTAGAAATATAGAAGTAATTCTGGGGAGTATAACGATAAGTGTAACAGTATTATCTGTAATAACGAATGTTATTTTAAGATATGGTTTTGGAATTCAATTTGCTTGGATTGAAGAGGTGTCGGTAGGATGTTTTATATGGACAGTGTTTTTAGGGGCTACAGCAGCATATAAGGATAAGGCATTGATAGGAGTGGAGGTCTTGACACAGGCACTTCCATATAGAGGAAGAAGGTTATTAGAATTGATAATATATAGTTTCTTATTTGTTTTAACTACAACGCTATTTTATTTGAGTTACAACTATACTATGGGATCGGATAAGATTACTGCGGCATTAGAAGTATCCTACGTATATATAAACTCATCTATAGTAGTTTCATTCGGATTGATGGCCTTTTATTCATTAGAATTTTTAGTTAAGGATATAATCTTATTTATGGATGAACAAAGAATAGAAAAAAAATAATTTAGTCGAAAAGGAAGTGAGAAAGTGGAAGGTTTTTATCCAATAATAATTTTATTTACATTGTTTTTTCTAAATATACCAATAGCCTTTGCATTAATAGGTGCATCGATGTACTATTTTGTCTTCGTAGATAATATTATGTCAATGAACATGATCATGCAAAGATTTGTAACATCTATCGAGTCGTTTCCATACCTGGCAGTGCCATTTTTTATAATGGTAGGATCGGTAATGAACTATTCTGGGATCAGTAATAGTTTGATGGCTATGGCAGAGGTATTAGCTGGTCATATGGCCGGTGGATTAGCTCAGGTAAACGTAGTTTTAAGTATGATGATGGGTGGTATTTCTGGATCTGCCAATGCAGATGCAGCTATGCAGTCTAAAATATTAGTACCAGAAATGAGAAAAAGAGGGTTTAGTGCTGCATTTTCAGCGGCAGTAACGGCAGCTTCATCTTCTGTCAGTCCGGTAATACCACCGGGAACAAACTTGATTATCTATGCATTGATAGCCAATGTATCTGTATCAAAGATGTTTTTGGCAGGATATACACCGGGAATATTGATGACACTAGCACTTATGATAACTGTTCATATAATATCTAAAAAAAGAGGGTATCTGCCTTCAAGAGATAAAATGGCAGGTCCTAAGGAGATAGCTATCCAGTTTAAAGATTCTATCTGGGCATTATTAATTCCATTCGGAATTATATTGGGAATGCGTTTTGGACTATTTACTCCTACAGAAGCAGGGGGAATGGCAGTATTATTTTGTGTAGTAATAGGAACATTTGTATATAAAAAATTAAAGTTAAGACATATCCCTATTATTTTAAGAGATACGGTATATGGTACTGGATCGGTTATGTTCCTTATCATAGGAGCAAAAGTATTTGGTTACTATCTGACTTTAGAAAGAATACCTCAAACTATAACAACATTTTTGATGGACTTTACAGATAATAAATTTGTATTATTAATAATTATCAATTTATTATTATTATTTGTCGGGATGTTTATAGAGGGTGGAGCAGCACTTATTATATTAGCACCACTATTAGTACCGGCAGTAACCAGCATGGGGATAGATCCTATTCACTTTGGGGTAATTCTGATAGTTAATATTATGATCGGTGGAATAACACCTCCATTTGGATCTATGATGTTTACGACCTGTACCATAGTCGGCGTCAAATTGGATGATTTTGTAAAAGAAATAATACCGTTCATAGTGGCTTTGATGTTAGTATTGATGCTTCTTACTTATTCAGCGCCGGTAGCTATGTTTATACCAAACTTACTGGGGTAGATAAATTATGAGTGAATTAAGAAATAAAAAATGTTTCATATTTGATATGGATGGAACTATCTATTTAGGGGATCATTTTATAGACGGGGCCGTTGAATTACTGAAACATATAGAAAAAATTGAAAAGAACTTTGTATTTTTAACCAATAATTCCTCTAAAAACAGCGGAGTTTATTGTGAAAAGTTAAAGAAAATGGGATTTGAAGTGGAAGAGGATAAGATATTTACCTCAGGGGAAGCGACGAGAATCTACATAAATAAGTTTAAACCTGGAGCCAAAATTTATTTGTTGGGAAATGAATATTTGGAGGCAGAATTCGAAAAAAATGGATTTACATTGGTTAAAGACAGGGATTCTAATCCAGACTATGTAGTTTTGGGATTCGATACTACTTTAACCTATGAAAAAATATGGATAGCCTGTGATTATATAAAGGATGGGGTGGAGTTTTTAGCCACTCATCCAGATTATGTATGTCCTCTGCCTATGGGGAAAAGCATGCCGGATACAGGTGCTATGATAAAGATGTTTGAGGCAGCTACTGGTGTATCTCCTAAGATCATAGGTAAGCCGAACAAACTTATAATAGAATCTATCTTAGATAAATATAAGCTGAAACCGGAAGATGTGGTTATGGTAGGAGACAGGCTGTATACAGATATGAAATTAGGAGAAAATGCCGGGATAGATTCTATCCTTGTACTTACAGGGGAAGCGACAGAAGAAGATGTGAAAACTTCTGATATTCTGCCAACCTATATATTTGAATCTGTAAAAATAATACATGAAAATTTAAAATAAAAATTAAAAAGAAGTTTTGTAGGTTAGTGGTATACAAAGCTTCTTTTTTTAAAATTTGATAGACGGTATTCCCAAGGAGTACCTCGGGATGACCATTAGGACGACCTGTGTAAGGAGTGGATAAATTATGAATATCAATATGAAAATGATAACAACGCTTTATGGAATGAGTTTATATGAATTTATGCTTCGAGTATTTATAGCCTGCGTAGTTGGTATAATGTTTGGGCTGGAAAGGAAAACCAGGGGTAAACCTGCAGGGATGAAGACAAATATGCTGGCCTGTGCAGGAGCAGCAATAGTATCTGTGATCCAGCTTATGATATCGAATAAAACAGCAGAAGTAGGCTTAGATATAGGGAATATAAAAGCTGACCCCACAAGGTTAACGGCTCAAGTTATATCGGGACTGGGGTTTCTAGGTGCCGGTGTAATCATGACAGGGGGAGACAAGGTAAAAGGTCTTACTACTGCAGCAACACTTTGGTTGGTAGCAATATTAGGAATAGGAATAGGATATGGGTTTTATCACTTTATACTGCCAGCTTCTGCTATGATATTATTCCTGTCGTATCTAATAAAAAAAATTGAGACAACATTTATTGATAAGAGAAAGATAAAGAAGATAATCTTAGAATATGAACAAAGTGAAGATTTGGAGAGTATTATTAAGGAGATTGCCAAGGAAAAAGATATAAAGATAGTGGTAGACAAGAAAATAAGTGAGATAGATGATGGGGAACACATAATTATAAAGAAAGTAATGCATTTTTCCCTGCCTAAATATGTCAGCTCAAAATATTTTTTCAATATCATACGAAAGTTTGAAGATGTCATAAGTTTAACTAGGATTAATTAAAAAAAAATAAGGGATAATACATTTTTTTAAAAAAATTGTAAAAATAAGGGTTATAGTGTATAATTATGGTATAAATTGAATAGAAGCTAGAGATGAAGAGAGCTGAACAAAGCAGAGTATATGTATTCTGTTTTGTTCAGCTATTTTGTTTTTTAAATAAAAATTAGATTTAGTTATTTTTAAGGAGGTAGCAATGCAAGATATTTTAGTAGTAGGAGCAGGTGTAATAGGGGGATCTATCGCAAGGGAACTTTCGAAATATGATCTGAATGTGGTGGTATTAGATAAGGAAACGGATGTAGCCAATGGAACAACTAAGGCAAATTCAGCTATCGTACATGCAGGATACGATGCTACAGAGGGAACCTTGATGGCTAAATATAATGCCTTGGGAAATGCAATGTTTGATAAATTAAGTGAGGAACTGGACTTTCCATTCAAAAGAATAGGATCATTGGTAGTAGCAAACAGTGAAGAGGAAAGAAACCATATAGATGAATTATTACAAAGGGGAATAGAAAATAATATTCCGGGAGTAAGAATAATTGAAAAAGATGAGTTAAGAAAAGTAGAACCAAAGATAAATGAAGATGCAGTAGCAGCACTGCTTGCTCCTACAGGGGGAATAGTAGGACCGTGGGAGATGACCATAGCTCTGATGGAAAATGCTGTGGATAATGGAGTGAAATTAGATCTAAATACAGAAGTGCTGGATATAGAAAAAATAGAGGGTGGATACAGAGTAATCACAAATCAAAGAAACTATGAAACTAGATGTATCATAAATGCTTCGGGAGTATATGCCGATAAGATCCATAGAATGGTGGCAGAGGAAACATTTAAAATTATTCCTAGAAGGGGACAATATTTTGTTTTGGATAAAACACAGGGAGAATTAGTTAATCATGTTATATTTCAATGTCCGACTAAATTAGGAAAGGGTGTTTTGGTAACTCCTACAGTCCATGGGAATGTGTTAGCAGGACCAGATGCTGAAGATCTAAGTGACAGAGAAAACTTAGCTACTACAGCAGACAGATTGGATTTTGTAAGGGAACATGCATTAAAATCCATAAAAGAATTGAACTTTAGAGAGGGTATCAGAAACTTTGCAGGACTTAGAGCCCAGCCTAGCACAAACGATTTTGTAGTTGAAGAGGTTGTGGGAGCCAAAGGGTTTATAGATGTAGCAGGAATAAAATCACCGGGATTGTCATCAGCTCCAGCTATTGCATTAGATGTAGTAGAGATAGCTAAAAAGATCTTAGGAGATGTAAAATTAAATAAAGAGTTTAAACCAAATAGAAGAAAACATCATGAATTTATAACTGAAAGTGCTGAAAAAAAAGCTGAATTAATAGCACAGGACAAGAGATACGGAAATATGATTTGCAGATGTGAAAATATAACTGAGGGTGAAATAGTAGATTCTATCCACAGAAATGTAGGAGCGACTACAGTAGATGGTGTGAAAAAAAGATGCAGACCAGGAATGGGAAGATGTCAAGGTGGATTCTGCGGGCCGAGAATACAAGAGATCTTAGCTCGTGAATTAGGAAAAAGTTTGGAAGAAATTGTATTAGATAAGGCAGATTCATACATATTAACTGGAGAGACTAAAAAATAAATTCAAGAATGCTCTCTGAGGTGGTGCAATAGTTTCCTCTAAATATAGAGGAAACGCCAAAGGGAAAGGAGTTTTAAATTAAACTATAATTTTGGAGGAAATAGATGAAATATGAATTGGTAGTATTAGGTGGCGGGCCTGCAGGGCTGGCTGCAGCAATAGAAGCTAAAAAAAATGGAATTAAAGAGGTCCTTATCATTGAAAGAGACAATGAATTAGGAGGAATCTTGCAGCAGTGTATCCACAATGGATTTGGATTACATGAGTTCAAAGAAGAACTTACAGGACCTGAATATGCCCAGAGATTTATTGATCAAATGGCTGAAGAGGGAATAGAGTATAAGCTGGATACAATGGTACTGGATGTAAGTAAAGAGAAAAAAATACAAGCTATCAACTCTGTGGACGGGTATATGGAGATAGAGGCTGAAGCTATAATTTTGGCTATGGGATGCAGGGAAAGAACAAGGGGAGCTATAGCTATCCCGGGAGACAGACCTTCAGGAATATTTACAGCGGGAACAGCTCAGAGATTTGTAAATATGGAAGGATACATGGTAGGTAAAAAAGTAATTATCTTAGGATCTGGAGATATCGGACTTATCATGGCTAGAAGGATGACATTAGAGGGAGCAAAAGTAGAAGCTGTAGTAGAACTTATGCCTTACTCAGGCGGGCTTACGCGTAATATAGTACAGTGTTTAGAAGATTATGATATACCATTATTACTCAGCCATACAGTTACAAATGTAAAAGGTGACGGTAGATTAGAGAGAGTAACAGTGGCAAAGGTAGATGAAAATAGAAAACCTATTCCAGGAACAGAGATTGTCTATGATGTGGATACTCTATTATTATCGGTAGGATTGATACCTGAAAATGATCTGTCTAGAAATGCAGGAATTGTACTGGACAGAAGAACATCTGGGCCTATTGTAAATGAATCTATGGAAACTTCTATAGAAGGGATATTTGCCTGTGGAAATGTAGTTCATGTGCATGACTTAGTGGATTTTGTGAGTGCTGAATCTAGAAGAGCAGGGATCAATGCTGCTAAATATATAAAAAATGAAATTAAAAGAAATGAAGAGTTTATAGAGATAGATGGGACTAACGGAATCAGTTATACAGTCCCTCAAAAGTTTAGAAAAGAAAACATAGATAAAGGTTTAGAAGTATTTATGAGGGTTAGGGAAGTATTCAAAGATGTAAAACTGGAAGTGAGATGCGGGGATGAAGTTTTAATGAGCTTGAAAAAATCCCATATGGCACCAGGAGAGATGGAAAAAATAATGATTCCAAAAGTATTTATGGATAAGATCAACACAAATAAAATCGAAGTTACAATAAAGAGATAGGGAGGAAAACAGATGAAAAAACTAATATGTATAGTTTGTCCAATGGGATGTCATATAGAGGTAGATGAACAAAATGACTATAAAACGACAGGAAATCAATGTCCTAGAGGAGCTGTATACGGTAAAAAAGAATTAACTGCTCCTACCCGTGTGGTAACTTCGACAATTAAGATAAAAGGCGGGATCCATAACAGGGTACCGGTAAAAACAGCTGGAGACATTCCTAAAGGATTAAACTTTAAGTGTATGGACCTTATAAATACCTTAGAGGTGGAATCACCGGTAAAAATGGGAGATATAGTCAGTGAAAATATTTTTGGTACTGGGGTAGACCTAGTAATCACAAGAAATATGTAAATAATAAGAGATAGAGTTTTCAATTGGGAAAACTCTATTTTTTATTACTCAGGAAATTATACCAGCAAAGGGCATTGTCACATTGCTTTTTTATATTTATTGTATTTCTAAAAAATAAATAAAAATCCGACTGATTGCTAATAATATTAAGTGTAATATATTCTTACTATAATTGGAGAACTCCTTGAAAAAAGTATGGAAATGGAATATAATTATAAGAGATAATAAATTAAAAGGGGCAAGTATATGGAAAAGATAATGGGAAAGGCTATTTTTGAAGGTATAGTAATAGGAGAAC
>DAOUPY010000539.1 GCA_030625925.1 Fusobacteriaceae bacterium
GGTTAATAAAAAAGCAATGTGATATTGCATCTAACTGATAATAAAAAACCATCATAGCTGATACACATTATATCAGCTATGATGGTTAGAAAACCTATATTAAAGATATATTTTCATCTGTTTCATAGTCAAAGATATGACATTTTCTCATATCAAACCAGAAGTTATAGTTTTTTCCATTTCCTGTTTCTCTAACATTTTCAGAAGTTAATCTGGCAGAATATTGAATTCCGTCTATTGTAAAGTAAATAAACTCCTCGTTCCCCATCTGCTCCACGATAGAGATCTTTCCAGTTATATACTCTTCCTTTTCTGGATGAGTTTCATGGGATCCTATATGCTCCGGCCTGATTCCAAACCATACTTTTTTCCCTACATAGGCTTTTACTTTTTCTGCCTTCTCCTCCGGCAGGTGTAAGATTGTTTCTCCTAGTTTCACAGCAACCTTTTCTCCATCCATGAATAATTCAGATGGAATGATATTCATAGAGGGGGAACCGATAAATCCTGCAACAAATTTATTTTGCGGCCTTCCATATAGATTGATAGGAGTGTCTACTTGTTTGATTACACCATATTCTAATACACAGATTCTGTCTCCCATAGTCATGGCTTCTACTTGGTCATGTGTAACATAGATCATGGTAGCAGGCTGACCGGCATCTTTTAATTCTTGATGTAATTGGGTGATTCTAACTCTCATAGAGACTCTTAATTTTGCATCTAAGTTTGATAGAGGCTCGTCAAAGAGGAAAACTTCAGGTTTTCTAACGATAGCTCTTCCTACTGCCACCCTCTGTCTCTGTCCACCCGACATCTCCTTAGGTTTTCTGTCTAACAGATCCATTATCTCTAATTTTTCAGCTGCATCCCTCACCCTTTCATCTATCTCAGCTTTAGGTAATTTTTGTAATTTTAGACCAAATGCCATATTTTCATAACAAGTCATATGGGGATAGAGTGCATAGTTTTGGAATACCATCGCAATTCCTCTATCCTTAGGAGGCATTTCATTTACGACTTTATCTCATATAATTATATCTCCACTAGTAATATCTTCTAATCCAGCAATCATCCTAAGAGTTGTTGATTTTGCACAACCAGAAGGTCCGACAAACACCATAAATTCTCCATCTTTGATATCTAAATCTGTTCCATGAACTGCTTTAAATCCGTTTGGATATGTTTTTTCTACTTTTTTTAACTTAACTACCGCCATTTTTATCCCCCTGTATGTATAATTTAATAGTTATTAACTGAACTTTCGCGATGGTGCACGCATTAAAAATCGTATAGTTTGCCCGCCGCAGGCAAACAGTCATAATTTTTCTTTAAAATTCTATTAAAAATAAAGTATTTTGATGATTTTTAATGTGTGCACCATCGCGAAAGTTCAGTTAAGAACTATTAAATTATACATACAGGGGGATAAAAATGGCAGTAGTAAAATTAAGAAAAGTAGCAAAAACATATCC
>DAOUPY010000402.1 GCA_030625925.1 Fusobacteriaceae bacterium
CTTCTAAAAAAGTCAACGCTCTTTTTTTATTAGATGGATCCTCAGGAACAGCTATGACAGCTCCTGCAACCATACTTTTGATAGAATTATGCTTTTGGGAATAGATTCCCATGGGTTCTGCATAAGTTTCTCCTATAGATACAATAGAGCCGCTATCTAAGTCATTATATGAATTCAAATAATCTAAAGTCTGAAAGATATTAACATCAGTTTTTTCATTTATAAGATCTCTGTTCAAGTTTTTCTCATTTTCATACCTGACTATCTCTACATCTAAAGTTTCATCCTGTTCCATTATAAATTTTACCAATTCAAAATCAAAATCCGAACTCACTCCTATTTTTAGAGGAGCAGAAAACAAAGACAAACTTAGTAGACAGAACAAGCTAATACTTCGTATAAAAACTAACTTCTTTAAATTTATCACTTATACCACTCCTAAAAAAACAATCAAATTTAATCAAATAATACCTCAATAATTTTTCATTGTTACTGTATTTTTTACAAATATCAATAATACTGGTAATAGCTGACTTCATCAAGATCATAATGAAGTCTTCATCCACATTTCCATATTCAACACTAGTTTCCCTTTTATATTCCAAATATCTTTTTCCTCTGATCTCTACCAATTCCTCTAAAAAATTTTCATACTTTGTTCCTGTAGAAGAATCAAAAAGGATTGAAAATTCCATAGGTTTAGATATAGCTAAATTTATATAGTTGTTTAAAAATACTTTAGGTTTTTGATCACACTCAAAAGATACCGGCTCTAATTTTTCATGCATATGATTGTATTTAAGGGTTGAATAGAGTTCAAACACTATTTCATCAAAAAGTATCTCTTTGTTTTCGTAATATCGATATATATTCCCAATAGGAACCTTTGATTTTTTTGAGATTTCTTTCATAGTTGCTCCCCTATATCCATTTTCTCTGAAAACTTCCATAGCACCTTGATAGATCTTATTTTGAACTTCTTTCTTTTTTATTTGCACTTCTCATCTCCCTTTTTTAAAGAATGTTTATTAATATTATAAAGTACACCAATAGAAAATAGGGTTGTCCACAGAGAGGTCCCGCCATAACTCATAAGAGGCAGCGGTATTCCTGTAACCGGCATAAGCCCTGTGACGACATATACATTCATTATTATCTGGCTGAATAAATAACCTGTAATTCCTATGGCTAAGTATTTTCCAAAGTAGTCATAAGTTGATTTTGCAATGGTTATCCCAATCTGCAAGATAATTATATAAGTTAAAAACATGATAGAAACTCCTACAAAACCCCACTCCTCTCCAACTGAAGCCATGATAAAATCTGTATGTATCTCTGGAAGGTAACTGTACTTTTGAGTTCCATTCCCCAATCCCTTACCAATAAGCCCGCCGTTACCAATAGCAATCAAAGACTGTTTTATCTGGTACCCGTCTCCATTATCATAATCATCATAGATTACACCATTTACATAGGCTCTTATCCTTCTATTTCGATAGGAACTATCATCCCCTATAAAGTATGCATAACTTCCATAGGTTACCCCTATTACAAGGATTATAGCAATAAATTTAAATATATGTTTCAACTCTATATCTGAAAAAAATATCATGATAAATGAGATAGCTATATAGTGCAAAGCTGTCCCTAGGTCTCTTTGAAAAAAAACAGATAAAACAAAAAATAATACAAATGGAAATATAGTCAATATTACATCCATATTTTTATATTTTCTAATCTTACAGGCGTTGAGTCCCTTGGCAATCAAGATGATATACGCAATTTTTAATAACTCTGATGGCTGTAATTTAACAAACTTAAAGTTAATCCAACGTCTGCTGCCATTTCTCTCCGGCACCAACCAATCTATCTCAAAAGCAGTTCCTACGGCAACAACTGCAAATAAAATAAACGTAAGAATAAGTATTAGTTTAATCATTTGTTTCTTTTCATACCTCTTATAGTTAATACCTAAGCCCATCAATAAAGGGACTAGCCCAGCCAAAATGAATACAAATTGTCTTTTCATAAAAAAATATTCTGTTTTATATTTACTCATAGAGGTATAAAAACTCGCACTAGCTATATTTAAAAGTCCAAATATTGCCAAACCTAGAGTGGCTATGATCAAGATCCATCCTCTGACTTTGATAAACGAATCTACAGATCTATCTCCTATTTTTTCCTCTATCTCTGAATTTTGTTTATATAAACTTTGATTTTTTATTTTCATAACTTCCCTCCTAAAAATACACCCTAAACAATGTATTTTAACATTATACCTTATAAAAAAGTAGAATAAAACAAAAAAAAAGTGCTATATTTAATTGTAGGATAAAAAATAAAAAATTTGGAGGGTTTTTAATGAAGTCAAACAATATTCGAAGAGCTAAAAAAGAGGACAAGGTTGTGGATCTCATAATGAGTGCAGCAGGGGAGATCTTTTTTCCCATGGATCCGTCATTTGTAGGAGATAAAGCA
>DAOUPY010000320.1 GCA_030625925.1 Fusobacteriaceae bacterium
AAGTAGGAGTCCACTACACACCCATATTTTCTCTTCTCAAAAGCTAAAATAGGTTTATATGTTAAGAGTCCTGCATTATGACTTTTTTCCGCCTGGATAAACTCACGATAAGATTCCGAACCTCTAAAAATTGACAAGAATCTTTGCCATTTACGGTTATTTTTTTCCCTTGGAACTTTTAATACTAGCTTTTCTCCTCCAAAGGTAAATAAACTAACCTTACTCCTGTTATCATCTTTAAATACCTTCTCTATCTTTAAATCTTCTATATTTTCTAATATTTTCAGATATTTTTCATCTCTATAGTAGATCCTCATATTATCTATTTTTTTTATTTTCATTATTAGTCTCCTAAAAAACTTTTTATCACGAATAAAATTACTTTTGACACAGACTAAATTATATAGGTCTTCTTATGGTTGCCTATTGAGGATAGCCACGAGGGCTACCTCTAGTAAAACCTATTTTATCTCATTTTTAATTTTTTTAATCTGTCTTTGTGCAATCCGTGACTAACGTTTAAGCTTAAAATACTCCTGTATTTTATCGTACACTACTTCCGCCTTAATCTCCAGCATACACTTAAAGTGTCCTTTAGGACATTTATCTCCTCCATGTAATCCGCAGGGTCTGCAGTCTAAATCATTATTTTCCAGTACCTCTGAATTTTTTGACCATGGGAAAAATCCCAGCTCCCTAGTCGTTGCTCCAAAAATAGCCATTATATGTAATTTTTCAAAGGCTGAGGCTATGTGAATCGGAGAGCTGTCATTGGTAACCATTAGATCACTTCTCCTGCAAAGTTCTGCCACGTCCAGCAGACTGGTTTTGCCCATTAAGTTTATTATATTTTTGTCTGTATACATATTAAGCATAGACTCTTCATGTCCTCCAACAAGAACAACCCTGTATTCACTTTTTCCAGCTAATTTTTTTAGAAGTTCGTTGAAGTATTCCAGCGGCCACCTCTTGGTAAACCACTTACTTCCAGGGGCGACTAATATTATTTTTTTTCCCTCTAAATTATTCTTTTTCCAGATCTCATCTACCTTTTGCTTCTCTACTTCACTTGGATAGAGTGATAGTTTATCATCATTGAAACCATCTAATTCTACAAATGATAGTAATTTTTCTACCTCATGCTTAGATCTGTCGTAAGGTATTTTTTTAGTCAATAAAAAACCTCCGCTGGCATTATCATAGCCGACTCTTGTAGGAGCACCAGTTAATCTGCCTAAGATAGAACTCCTCAAATATCTATGAGGAATTATTACCTCATCAAATCCCTTGTAGTTAAGTCTTTTCCCTAACAGATAAAGCCCCTTAAATCCTTTATGAGCCCCTCTCTTATCATAGGCTATGATCTCATCTAAGTCTGGGTTGTTTTTTAATACACTAGCTCCTGCCGGGGTTGTTACGTACGTTATACTGCAACCTTGATCTATATATTTAGCCTTTAATTTTTTTATTAGAGGGGTTGATAAAATTATATCTCCAATAAATGCTGTATGTATTATTAATATTTTTTTCAAATTAAATCCTCCTCTATTATTTTATTTTTGTTTATGTACATAATCTTTCTATATAATAACATAGATTATGATGGTCGTGTTTGTCAAACATTTTATGAAAAAACTTAAGCAATTTTTTGAGCACCAAAATATACTTTTGCAGGTGTTTCATAATCTAGAGAACTATGTCCTCTATCGTTATTGTAAAAGTTAATATATCTTTTTATTCCAGTGTATAATTCTCTTAAATTTTGATATTCATTAAGAAATATTTCACTGTACTTTATTGTCCTCCAAAATCTTTCTATCCATACGTTGTCCAAACATCTCCCCTTTCCATCCATACTTAAATTTATTCCTAAATCTAATACTTTTGAACTATACTCTTTACTTGTATACTGACTTCCCTGATCTGTGTTTAATATCTCAGGTTTCCCGACCTTTAAAGCTTCTTCTAATGTGTCTATACAAAAAGCTTTTGAGAGGGAGTTAGAGAGCCTCCAGGCGACAATATATCTACTATGAACATCAATTATCGCTGATAAATATACGTGTCCATATGGAGTATTAATATACGTTATATCCGTTGACCACACTTGATTAACTTTGTTTATTTGAAGTTCTCTTAACAAGTATTCAAACTTTTGGTCTTCTGTTTTAGGCATACTTAAATTCTTTTTAGGTACCACCCCTTGGATACCTATCTCTTTCATAAGTCTCATAATTACTGATCTAGATACTTCATTTTCTTTTTCAGATAATTCCGCTGCAATCCTTCTAGATCCTTGAGTTATATCTAATTTATATTGAGAATTGATCAAATCAATAAATTCAATATCTTTACTTCTGTCCTTTATAACTTCATTATAGTAGTAGCAGTTTCTTCCAATTTCATACCATTGACATTGCTCAGTAATGCTGAAATATATATTATCTTCAACAAAATTAACAGGATTAACTAAAGTTCGCCCAAGTTCCCCAGTCTTTTTTTAAGCCAATCAACTTCCATAGTTTTTTCTCCAATAACTTCATAAAGTCTTTTTTGTTCTTTTTCCAATAGGTCTATTTTTTTACTATCTTTACTAGTTTTATTAAAAATATCACTTCCTTTCTTTTTAAAATCATCAGTCCAACGAGTAATTTGAGAAGGTGTAATTTCATTATCATTAGCAATTTTTTGTAAAGTTTCTCTTTCTGTAAGAGCTTCCAAAACGACCTTAAATTTAAACTTAGAAGAGTAAGTTTTTCGCGTATTCATAATCCGAATCCCCCATATTGTTTTCTTAAATTATACCCTATTTTTTTGCTTAAGGTTAGTCACTCTTTGTATGAATTTATACGACCATTATATTGGAGAGGAAGGATCTAAATTCAACAGATAAGGTATTTGTGATTGCAATTTTGATGGAACCATATATCCAGTTAGAGTTTTCACCAACCGAGTATTCAGGTTATTTAGGGGTTCCTAGAGGTACTTTATATCGTTCTATGGAGAGGTTATCGGGATTAAAAATCTTGAAAAAACATGAAAAAAGGTA
>DAOUPY010000537.1 GCA_030625925.1 Fusobacteriaceae bacterium
CCTGGCCTTAGCTAAAAAAGTAGCAAAAGAATTTAAAAAACAGAAAGTTAAAGCTATAGCAATTGAGATGGATGTTAGGAACGAAAATCAGATTAATATGATGGTCAGTTCCACATTAGAAACTTTTGGAAAAATAGATATTCTAATAAATAATGCTGGTATATCTAAGCATGTAAATTTGGAAGACATGAATTTTAAGGACTGGGAAGAAATAATGGATATTAATCTAAACGGTGTCTTTAAAGTCTCAAAAGCTGTAGGAAAGGAAATGATAAAAAATAATTTTGGATCCATGATAAATATTTCCTCCATGTCAGGAATTATAGTTAATACTCCTCAAAACCAGACAGCTTACAATGTCTCAAAAGCAGGAGTCATTATGCTCACCAAAAGCCTTGCTGCGGACTGGGCGAAATATAAAATAAGGGTCAACACTATTGCACCTGGATATATGAATATAGGTATTGCTGAAGAGTTTTTTAAAAAAAAGACAGATATGGCCAAAAAATGGGTTTCACTCACACCTATGGGTAGACCTGGAGAACCTGAAGAGCTAGGAGGTATGGCAGTTTACTTAGCATCTGAGGCTTCTTCCTATGTAACTGGAGGTGTATTTACTATAGATGGAGGATATACTATATGGTAGTAATTGTAGTTTTATAGTTGTAATTTCTTATTAGTAACTTCTAAAAATGTTCAATATTGTCCTTATCCCATTCTTTAGTCCAGTTTTTAAAAAAGTCATATGATAATTTGAGGGTTCCCCAAAAACTGGTCCACCTACAATGTCAGTAATCTGAACTACCCCCCATTTACTGGACACATAGAGTAGATACTTGAGTTAAAATGCATCTTTTCAAACTCTATTGGCGACTTATAGCCTAATGCTGAATGTAATCGTATTGGATTATAAAACATCTCAATATATTCAAATACTTCCTTTCGGGCAATCTCTCTTGTTTTAAACGGATGCTTTTTATCTACAAGCTCAGATTTTAATGACTTAATAAATGCCTCCATCACGGCATTGTCATAGGGGTTCCCTCCCCGGCTCATGCTGATAAAAGCACCTTTTCTTTTGATCAGAGCATTATACCTGTCGTTCATAAATTGAGGCCCACGGTCTGTGTGGACCATAAGTCCTGCTCCAGGGTTTTCTCTGTTAAATGCATCAAATTCAATTCACAGATTTCAAATATGATTTCTTTATGGGAGAAATTATCAATAAAATTTAGTTTGTTTCATTAACTATATTAAGATAGGTGCTTTTATCAGTATGAGCCGGGGAGGAAACCCCTATGACAATGCCGTGATGGAAGCATTCATCAAATCATTAAAATCTGAACTTGTAGATAAAAAGCATCCGTTTGAAACAAGAGAGATTGCCCGAAAGGAAGTATTTGAATATATTGAGATGTTTTATAATCCAATACGATTACATTCAGCATTAGGTTATAAATCGCCAATAGAGTTTGAAAGGATGCATTTTAACCCA
>DAOUPY010000435.1 GCA_030625925.1 Fusobacteriaceae bacterium
TCTGGCCACTATGGTTGCCAAAGCCGGAGGAATTCAGTGGCTCCTTGATAAAATACAAAAAAGTATTAAAGGACCTAAAACTGCACAGTTAGGGATAGGAGCATTGGTAGGACTTACAGATATGGCTATTGCCAATAATACCGTTGCTATAATTATAAACGGTCCCATAGCTAAAAACCTCTGCAGAAAATATGAGGTTGACCCGAGGAAAAGTGCTGCTATCTTGGATATTTTTTCATGTATAGCCCAGGGTTTTATCCCCTATGGAGCCCAGATGCTGATTCTAGTAGGGTTTGCAGCAGGCAAGGTAACACCGTTAGAAGTTATGCCGTTATTATGGTATCAGCAATTATTATTGTTGTCTGTGATAGTTTCAACTCATATCCCATTTGCTGATGGTCTTATGAGAAAAAAACCATGGGTATGGGAAGCAGAGTAGAAATTTATAAAATTATAGTAATAGGAGACATAAATTATGTTTAAAAAAAGTTTAATAACAATATTAGGAATGATATTATTAGTTTTTACTGCATGTGAAAAAAGTGGTAAACAAGAAACAAAGGTGAAAGAAAATAAAAGAAAAGAAAGCATCATATATTCTTTGAATGCTTCTCCAACAGGGATTTTTAATCCAACTGTTTCAAATACAGTAATTGACGGCAATATTAATGGTGTAGTTTATCAATCAATGTTAAAATTTGACAAAAATTTAAATTTGATTTCAGATTTAGCTTCTTCATATGAAATTTCAAAAGACGGAAAAACAATTGTTTTTGAAATAAAAGACAATTTGAAATGGAGTGATGGAGAAAATTTAACAGTGGATGATATAATTTTTACATTTTATTCTATTGCATCTCCAAGTTATATAGGACCATCATTTGGGGATATAGAAAAAGTAAGAGGAGCCGCAGAGTATAAGGCAGGAAAAGTTTCGACAGTTGAAGGAATTGAAAAGTTGGACAATAATAAGGTTAAATTTACTCTTATGGAAACTTTTGCCCCGGCATTGAGTAAAATAGGAACCGAGCTTATTATTCCTAAACATATATGGGAAAAATTCCCTGTAAATATGTGGAGAAATCAGACAGAAGCTATGAAAAATTTAGTGGGATCAGGACCGTATAAAATGAATGAATTTAAACCTGGGCAATATGTCAAATTAGAAAGAAATGAATATTATTCAGGTGGAAAAGCAAAAACTAAGTATCTTATCTTTAAAGAAGTCAACTTAGATTCGATAGAGGTTGAATTAAAAAATGGATCTGTTGATATAGCTGATATAAGTACTCTTAAAGGGATAGAAATAGAAGATCTTAAAGAAAATGGGTTCAATATTTATTCATATGGATTAAATGGAATAGAATATATGGGACTTAATCTGAGAAGAGATAAATTTAAAGATAAGAGAGTCAGACAGGCTATAGCCTATGGACTAGAAAGAGAGATGATATTGGATAGGTCTATAGATGGAAAAGGAAACATTGTTGATGTAGCTATACTACCATCGATGAAATTTTTTCCAAAAGATGGTTTAAATCCTTATAAATATAATAGTTCAAAAGCAGAAGAACTATTGAAAGAAGCAGGATGGGAAGACAGAGATGGAGATGGTGTTTTAGAAAATGAAAAAGGTGAAAAATTTGAAATAAGTTTAAAATTAGCAAACAGGCAAAATCAAGTTAATTATATAGCACCTATTGTTCAAAATAATCTAAAAAATATTGGAATAAAAGTTAATATAGAAGTCCTTGATTTTTCTGCTGTTATGGAACAAGTAGTTGGAAATCATGATTTTGATATGTATCTTATGGTGAATATGCTTCCTGTAGATGGGGATCCTAAACCATACTGGCATTCATCGGCAAGTACAGATGAAAAAGGAGTTTATGGCTGGAATATCTCTGCATTTGAAAACAAAAGGGTTGATGAACTTTTAGAAGAAGGGTTAAGAGAAAATGATGACAATAAACGTAGTGTTATCTATAGAGAATTTGCTCAAATATTAAATGATGAATGCCCATGGGTAACTTTCTACAATGGGAACACAGTAAAAGCTTATTCATCTAATTTAAAAAACTTTACACCTGTAACGTTTTTAAATATGCTAGATGTTGAAAAGTGGTATGTGGAAGAGGAGTAAAAAATGACTGAATTCATAATGAAAAGAGTCCGGTCAGCATTGATTATTTTATTAGGGATAACTTTGGGTGTATTTTTTTTGATTCAAATGCAGCCAGGTAATCC
>DAOUPY010000076.1 GCA_030625925.1 Fusobacteriaceae bacterium
AGGAAATTTAAATTTTTATTTAATAAGGTTATAGTATATAATTAGATTATCAGACTATTGTTTACATCTTAGCTCAGAAATTTCAGGAGGGATTTATGAAAAAAATTATATTTTTATTTTTAATTATCTTTAGTGTTGTAACCTTTGGGAAAAAACCTTTAGTGGTTGGAATGGAACTGGCTTATCCCCCGTTTGAAACTACCGATAGATATGGAAACCCTGGCGGTTTTAGTGTAGATATGGCTTCAGACTTAGGAGAGTATCTAGGCAGAGACGTTGTTATCGAGAACATGGGATACGGAGGTCTTATCCCTGCATTAAAAACTAAAAAAATCGATATTATCTTATCCTCTATGAGTATTACAGACAGAAGAAAGAGATCTATCAATTTTTCCACTCCCTATGCAAAATCAAATCTTGCAATTTTAGCCAACCAAAAAAGCAAAATAAAGGATCCTATGGATTTGAATGAAAAAGGTAAAAAAATAGCAGTAAAAAAAGGAACTACCGGCCATGTGGTAGCTATGAAGGTCTTCCCAAAAGCCAATATTTTAGTCTTTGACAAGGAAAGTGCCTGTATTTTAGAAGTTACCCAGGGAAAAGTGGATGCTTTTATATACGATCCATTAACAATCTTAAAAAATTGGAAAAAAAACAAAAGTACTACCGAACCGATCTTAAAACCATTTGAGAAAACTCCTCAATATTGGGCTATCGCATACAACAAAAATAACAATGAATTAGGAAAACAAATAAACAAGTTTATAGAGAATTATAAAAAAAACGGAAGTTTAGACAGATTAGCTGACAAATATCTTTCTGAACCTAAAAAAGAATTTGAGAAAAGAAATATCCCTTTTTTCTTCTAAAATATGAAAATTAAGGACTTATTCTATGCAAAAGATGATACATTCAATATAACTTTGTCAGCAAAAATAGTTAATACAACACTCATCTTTATCATAGCAATTATATTTTGGAACTATGCTTTTAGCAGGTTAAACTATGAATCTCAAGGACTTTCAGTATTTTTAGAGTTTAAATATAAATTTATTTTTGGTTTTTTTATAACCATTATGATCTCTATATTTTCTTTAATTTGCAGTTTGATCATTGGCAGCCTTTTAGTTGTGGGTCAAAAAAGTAAATTTTTACCTCTTCACTATTTCACTAAAATTTTTATCGAGATGATAAGAGGGACCCCTCTTATCGTCCAGATTTATCTGTTTTTCTATGTAGTTGGAACAGCTTTGGATATAAATAATCGATACGTTATGGGAGTCCTTATTATGGCCACCTTTTCTGGTGCATACGTTGCAGAGATTATCAGAGGCGGAATCGACAGCATCGATAAAACACAAATTGAATCAGCCAAAGCTTTGGGTTTTACCAATTTTCAAAAATATAGATATGTAATTCTGCCACAGGTTATAAAGAGGGTTATGCCTCCCCTTGCAGGACAGTTTGCATCCCTTATCAAGGATTCATCTCTTCTATCTATAATTGCAGTAAATGAATTCACAAAAAATGTCCAGGAGGTGGATTCTATCACATTTACTCCCATTGAAAATTATGCCGTCTTAGCTGTGGGATATATCTTGTTGACCTATCCCATTTCCCACCTGTCAAAAAAATTAGAAAAGAGGTTTTCATATGGAGATTAATATATCAAATTTAAAAAAAATATACGGCGACCAGATTGTTCTAAATAATTTGGAATTGGATATAAAAGGAGTTCACTCATTGGTCATCATTGGTCCTTCCGGCGGTGGAAAATCTACCCTCCTTCGAATCTTAGCTGGTTTGGAAATTCCAGAAGAGGGCAATATTATCATAAATAACAGACCCCTTTCATTTAAGGAGGCCGATCTGCACAACTATCGAAAAACTATTGGAATGGTATTTCAAGCATTCAATCTTTTTCCCCACCTGTCGGCGATGAACAACATCACTCTGCCACTGGAAAAAGTACATAAAATAAAAAAGAACGAGGCAAATCTTCGGGCTAAAACTCTATTGAACAGATTTCAATTGGGAGAACATGGTCATAAATACCCTTCCCAACTATCAGGGGGACAGCAGCAACGGGTAGCTATAGCACGGGCTGTGGCTCTTGATTCTCAATTCTTACTGCTCGATGAACCGACTTCAGCATTAGACCCTGCTCTGACATCGGAGGTCTTAGACAGCATTTTAGAGTTAAAAAAGGAGAAAAAAGATTTGATTTTGGTCACCCACGAGATGGGATTTGCTAAAAATGTAGCTGACTACATCCTCTTTATCGATGGGGGCAGAGTTGTGGAAGCTGGAGAAGCTGCTTCGCTGTTTAGCAATCCACAGACGCTAGAATTAAAGAATTTTTTAGGAAAAACCTTAAAATATTAAAAAAAGATATTTCTGCGTTTCCAGTGCAGAAATATCTTTTTTTATTTTTAAATTCATCGATCAGCCTTCATAACGATGAAACGCTTTTTTTAATTCCAATCCCATCGTGACAGTTCTTTTTATCCCAACCACTGTTATAACAATCGATAAAACTATGAAAAACCAACCTAGATATTTTATATCGTCTATATATTTTACCAGTCCTATTCCCGCAGCCAAAAGACTCACCCCTGTTCTTATGTAAGCTAATAACGTTCTTTCATTGGCTTGAACCGTTCTGTCTGCTGCCAGAATATCCCTTAAAATCATCTCATCCGGTTTATAACAATTATATTTACTATCTGTTTTTATTTCCATTTTCTACCTCCAGCTTAATTTTATCATCTCTATTCCCTTCTCCTCATATATTAATTTAGTCAGATATTCCCCATCTGTATAGAATAACACCTTTCTCTTTTTAGTCTGTGCTTTAATAAAATATTCTACCCTGGAGGCCTGAGATTTTGTTTTCATCTCCCACAGAGAACGGATCTCAAAGGGTCCTCTACCTCTGGTATATTTGGCTCCTTCTCCGCATCTGTGAGCTTTCATCCTTTTTTCTACATCATTGGTTATCCCGGTATAGATACTTCCATCTCCACACCCCAGCATATATACATAGTACATCCTATCCACCTCTGTTTTTCAACTATTTTTACAAAACAACTAATACTTAAGTTTTTTTCACTGTTTTTTTATCTACAAATAAAGTATAATATAAGTCTATACCAATTGTAAAGATTGGGATTTATTGTATTTTATTAGGAGGATTTTTTATGGATGAATTTAGCTGTGGAAGGCTGCAAAAAGCTAAAAACTTAACCCTTATGTTGGTTTTTGCCATTCTAACAGTTTTTATTTACTTTGTTATTATCGACAAAGCAAATATCATTATCGGGCTAAAGAATATAGTCACATCTCCCTCAACACTCATAACCGATTTCTTGGTTATCGGCGGGTTGGGAGCTACATTTTTAAATGCATTCAGTTTATTTATTTTTAACTTTATCTTGGTTAAAAGTTTCAAAGTAAAGATTAGCGGATTAGTTCTAGCTGCTTTTTTTACAGTCTTTGGATTCTCGTTCTTTGGAAAAAATATATTCAATGTCCTCCCTATATACCTCGGCGGAATTATGTATGCTAAGTTTGAGCATTTAGATTTCAAAACAGTTTTACCTACAATTATGTTTACCAGTGCATTGGCACCATTTATCAGTGCCATGGCATTTAGTTCAGGTTCATTCGAGGAAGCCTACCTTTTAGCTATGATCTTGGGAATAATTATAGGATTCATCGCTACTCCATTAGCCCAAAAGATGGTTTCATTTCATGAAGGATTTAACCTTTATAATCTAGGATTTACCGGGGGACTTTTAGGAGCTGTTATCACCTCCATCCTCAAGGCTTATGATTTTAACATTGAGCCTCAAAAACTAATTTCTACTAAATATCACCTGGTACTGTTGATCACTTGTTCTATGGTCTTTCTAGTTATGATCTTAGTGGGGTTCTATATCAACAAGAATAGTTTTAGTGGCTATAAAGAACTATTAAAGTGTGATGGTTTGAAATCTGATTTTGTAGAAAAATACGGATATGGACTTTCATTTATCAATATGGGAATCAATGGATTTATCTCTATAGCCTTCATCCTCCTCGTAGGAGAAACTTTAAGCGGACCTCTCTTGGCCGGGATCTTAACTATCGTTGGTTTTTCCGCCTTTGGAAAACACCCTCTAAATATTACACCTATCCTGTTCGGGGTTTGGTTAGCTGGTGTAACCACCGGAGTGGATAAATTTGTTTTAGTTCTTTCAGCTCTATTTGGTACTGCTATGGCTCCAATTTCAGGAGTATATGGTCCTATCTGGGGTATCGCTGCAGGATGGCTTCATATGTCAGTTGTTAGAAATATCGGTGTTGTTCATGGGGGATTAAATCTATATAACAATGGTTTTTCTGCCGGTATCGTTGCAGGGGTTTTACTGCCTATTATCCGTATTTTTACAGATAGACAAAATAAGTTTAAGGATAAATATTTCTTAAAACGTCAAGAACTTTACAAAAATTTATATTCAGAAGAAGATTTAGATTGATCTCTTGTTTTTTCCATATATTTAACCTATACTCATATTAATAGCTGGCGATTTTAGAAAAACAATACAAAATCTCAGTCAATATTTTTTTATAGGAGGAGTTATGGAATTTAAAATTGTAGGTATCAAACTAGAAAATAGGAATCAAAATGCCATACCTGTACAAAATACCCTTACTGAATATGGTTGTTATATCAAGGTGAGGTTAGGCCTTCATGATGTAGGAGATATTTCTTGCTCTCAAGATGGTTTAATATTACTTGAATTAATCGCCGAAAATCATGTCATTGATGAATTTTTAGAAAAACTAAACTCTATTCATGGAACAACAGCTAAAAAAATGTTTATATAACCATTTAAATAAATAAAAGATAGCAGTCAAATAAAAAATTGACTGCTATCTTTTTTTAAGTTAGTTTCTTCCCTCTCCCAATATATTTAGTATGTAAAAATTTATGAGCACTATGCCCTCCAGGGCCATCTTTTAGAAAATTTTGATATAATTCTATAACTGCTTGATTTTTATATGATTTTTTTATGGCAGATTTTTTATCTTCTCCATAAATCGCCTGAGCTCTAGCCTTTCTTATCTTCTCATTTGTAGGAATTGGCTGACCGCCTCCCCCTAAGCATCCTCCAGGACAAGCCATAAATTCTATAAAATGACATCCACTGAACTCCCCGCCAGATTCTATATTTTCTAACACCTTCTTAGCATTGGCAGTCCCATGACATACAGCCACCTTTAGGGTTACACCCTTTAAAAAATTAAAATTGTCAAAATGTGATTTTAAAAGTTCTGGAACTTCACCTACCTCATCTAAAGTCAACTCTGCATATTTTATTTTTTCAAACCCTCGTACTACCTTGATCTCCCCTTCATCAAATACCGACTCTATCTCCCTTCCTGTGACTAATTCATAGATTGTCCGTATGGCAGACTCCATTACTCCACCTGTAGCTCCAAAAATAACTCCGGAACCACTGATACCACCAAAGGGGTCATCAAATTCAGACTTTTCTAGATTAGGTAAGTCTAGTCCTACCTCCTTAAACATCTTTCCCAGTTCTCTGGTAGTCAAACCATAATCTATGTCCCTGTAACCCGAATCACACATCTCTTCTCTGGCTGCTTCAAACTTTTTAGCTGTACACGGCATGAGAGCCACTGTCACCACATCTTTTGGGTCAATATTGTTTTTTTCACAATAGTAAGTTTTTATAATACTTCCAAACATCTGCTGAGGGCTCTTAGCAGTGGATAAATTATCTATATATTTGGGATTAAAATGTTCCAAATATTTTACCCATCCTGGAGAACACGACGTAAACTGCGGTAAAGCTTCATCTCCTCCCTCTAATAAATTCTTTTTCAATCTCAAAAGAAGTTCCAATCCCTCCTCTATGATGGTTAAATCTGCACTAAAGCAAGTATCGAATACCTTGTCAAATCCACAATATTTCAGCCCTGTATTTATTTCTAAAGTTAAACTCTTACCAGGAGCCAGTCCAAATAACTCTCCTATCCCTGCTCTCGGAGCTGGAGCTGTCTGAATAACCACATGTTTATTTTTATCCTCCAACGCCTTCCAGACTTCCTCAGTTTGATCCTTTTCATGAAGAGCACCAGTAGGGCACCGATTCACACATTGCCCGCAATTGATACAAATCACATCCTCCATATTTCTGTCTCCAAAGGTAGAGATATAGCACCTGTCTCCCCGCTCTTTTACCCCGAAAACTCCTACCTCCTGCAGATCCACACAACTTCTCACACATCTTCTGCAAAGGATACATTTATCCATATCCCTGACTATAGACATACTGCTGCAATCCACTGGTTTCACCGTTTTATTTGGGTGTCCAAAGGGATATTTTGTGATCCCGTAATCTTCCGCCAGATCTTGCAGCTCACAATTTCCATTTCTTATACAGGAATAGCATTCTCCCACATGGTTAGCAAGCATAAGATCTAATATATGTCTTCGGGCTTTTCTAATTTTATGACTATGGGTTTTTACCTCTATCTCCCTTTCTATAGAATAGGAACAAGATGCCTGTAAAATTTCCATCCCCACAACTTCTACCAGGCAAATCCTGCATATTCCTGCAACACAAAGATCTTCATGATAGCATAGAGTAGGTATTTCTATCCCCAAAGATCTGGCCACCTCCAAAATAGTTGTTCCCTTTTTTACCGTCCTCTTCCTTCCGTCTATGGTTATATTTATCAATTTTTCTTCACATGACTGATCTTTATTTTCACAGGCCAACCTTATTTTTTCTGCCTTGCTTGCCCGACATTCACTCATCGCTTCCCTCCTTTGGTAACCTTCCTAAAATTTCATCTTTAAAATTTTCTACGATAGATATAAACGCATTGGGACTGGACTGTCCCAGCCCGCATTTGGAAGAAATTTTGATAGTTTCAGCCAGATCCATCAATTCTTCTAAATATGCTATAGAACATCGTCCTTCTTTTAAAAGCTTTAACCCATCGGATAATTTTCTATTCCCTTCCCGGCAAGGGGTGCATTGACCACAGCTTTC
>DAOUPY010000520.1 GCA_030625925.1 Fusobacteriaceae bacterium
AGATTGTGAATATATCTACCCTTATCGATTACATTAAGGAAAAGGAAACTAAAGGTCAAATAAAATCCCCTGTAGATATAGAATTGTTGATTGCAATAAATAGAGCAACTAATATATATGTTCATACAGGTCATTTTTGGAATTTTATGGGATGGCATGAGAAAATTGGACAACTTTTTTTAAGAGAGCTATGCTTTAAATCAAATGATAAAAAAACTCATGTAGAAGGTAGTTTCATTATGTTAGAATCTTTATTTCAAAATTTAGAAAATGATTTATATAATTTTTTTGAAGCTAGAAAAACTAGAAATTTTGAAATAAAATTAGAAGCTCCAGAAGTAACGATAGTTGATACAATTTGATATGAAATGAGTAACTTTCATTAAGCTGTTATTATAGTATTAATTTGTTAGTTAAGGAAAATAACGAATGCATGATTTTACATTCTTATCAGCTCAGAATAAAAATGAAATATATGAGATTTTTAGAGGCTCCATAAAAAGAGCTTCCAAAACACTTTAACATTTTTTAGAAAATTAAATTTTAGTAAAAGAAACTTGAAATCAAAAATATATATTGTATACTTTAATGTAAGGTTATTATATTAATGTTATCTCCGAGTGGAAATTTCTAAGGATGTGTTATTTAACATCTATGAAATAACACCAATGGGTCTTTCGGGAAACTGAATTTCCTCCCGTATTTGAAAAGGAGTAGACCAAAATAAGGAGGAATGTATTATGAAAATTTGTAGAATCGATATGAGTAACAAGACCATTAGTTTTGAGGAGATAAAACCTGAATATGTAGGATTAGGCGGGAGAGGGCTGACATCCAGGATTATATCTGATGAAGTTGAAGCTACGTCGCATCCATTGGGGAAAAATAATAAGTTAGTAATAGCTCCAGGTCTTTTTGCAGGGACTTTGGCACCAAGTTCAGGAAGACTAAGTGTAGGAACTAAGAGTCCGTTAACTGGCGGGATAAAGGAATCCAATGCAGGGGGAACAGCGGCTCAAAGTCTAGCTAAATTAGGATATAAGGCAATTATTATAGAGAATAAACCTGAAAAACAGGAATTGAATCTTATAAAAATAACTCCTGAAGGAGTGACAATAGAAGATGCTGGTTACTTAAAGATGACCGGAAACTATGATGTAGGAAATATTTTGAGAGAAAAATGTGGTGAAAAAGTAACTGTAATGTCTGTTGGGCAGGCAGGAGAGATGAGGTTAACAGCAGCATCAATCGCAGTTACAGACCCTGAAGGAAGACCAACAAGACATTGTGGAAGAGGTGGAACTGGAGCAGTTCTTGGGTCTAAAGGGATAAAGGCAATAGTTATTGATCCCGGGAAGGAAAATAAAGTTGAATATCATAATATAGATTCATTTAGGACCGCTGCCAGAAACTTTTCTAAGTCAGTACTGGCTCACCCGGTATCAGGACAAGGTCTGCCAACTTATGGAACGGCAGTTCTTGTAAATGTTTTAAATGAAGCTGGGGGATTACCTACAGATAACTTTAGAGATGGCAGATTTGAATTTGCCGAAAGTATCAGTGGGGAAACTATGTTTGAAACCATTCAAAAAAGAAAGGGGCAGACAACT
>DAOUPY010000303.1 GCA_030625925.1 Fusobacteriaceae bacterium
TTATGGAAGAGATTAGATATAGGCGGGAACAAAAGCTGATAATGAAGTATACTTGCGGAAAGATGGCCATCCCAGCAGTTCCTGGAGGAGGCAAGACTTTTATCCTCAGCAGACTAGCTGTTAAATTATTAAAGGAATTAGAGGTTGAGGAGGAAATGTTGATCCTGACCTATATGAATTCATCTGTAAATAATTTTAAACATAAAATAATGGAACTTTTACACAAAAGAGGAGAATATGAACTATATAGAAAATTTCAAATAAAAACTATCCATAAGCTGGGATCGGATCTTTTGAGGGAGCATGGTGACAGCCTGGGCATTACAGAGAGTTTTCAAACTATGACAGATGCTAATAGATATTATTTGATGAGTTTGGTTGTAATGGAGTATAGAAGGGAAAAATCTAAAGATTTAGATTCGTTTTTGGATACAAAATATGGTGGAAATGGAATACAGGTAAGGTGGGATAAAGAGCTGGTTAATTTAACTTTAAAGATGATTAGTGTGATGAAAAATAAAGGGATGACAGCTAAAAGATTATATGCTCGGAGTAAAAAGTATAGAAAAGATAGTTTGTTAAGAGTAGTAGGAGAATTATTTTATAGATACGACTTGAAATGTAAAAAAGATGGGATCTTGGATTATGATGATATTTTGTTTTACACATACAAGTTGTTGAAAGAATCTCCTCTTCTAGTGGAAGAGCTTAAATTAAAATATAGATATATCTTTGAAGATGAAGCTCAAGACAGTAACATCCTTCAAAATAAAATAATAAATTTGATATCCAATGGGAATTTGGTCAAAGTAGGAGATCCTAATCAGAGTATATTAGGGACATTTACCTCCAGCTCCCCAGAGATATTTAAAAAATTTATAAGGTCTAATCCAAAGGTGGACATGTTTACTGCAGGCAGAAGTACAAAGAGTATAATAGAGGCAGCTAACCATTTGGTAGAAATCGTGACTGTAAGGCATCCTCTTGAAAAGGTAAGGTCAGCTCTGCAGCCTCAGTTTATAAAACCTGTATTGGAAGGAGAGACGCCTTCTAATCCAAAGGTAGACGGATATGGCGTGAAAACTATAAAGGTTTTGGGATGGGAAGAGGAAAGAGATAGATTGATAAGGGGAATAGAGGGGTTTATCAAAAAATATCCCGAGAAAAATGTAGGAATTCTTTTGCCTACTAACTATAGGATAGATGAGATAGCTAGGATATTTAGGAGAAAAAAGATAGGTTTTCAGATTCTCAGTGATATACCAGAGAGTTTGCTGGAGCTTATGAATTTTTTAGGTGACTTCTTAGAATATTTGGCTCGACCATTTGAAAATAAAAGATTGGTTAAATTATTGGAAGATAATTTTTTTGTGGATGACGAAAGGGAAGTCAGGGAAATAATCTCTAAATTTATAAGGTCAAATCTTTTAGAAGATGTTCTTTATGGAGAGGAAACCCCAAAACTAGATAAATTTTCATTGAAAAAATATAAGGCGGTTTTAAAAAAAATCCGTGCTGTATTGGAGTTAAATCAAAGTTCACTGGGAAAGGTTATAGTCTTTATAGGAGAAATATTTGAAATTCACGACGAAAAAAGGTTATTGATAGAAAAAATATCTTATGATCTAAAAAAAATATTGAAATATAATCCGAAATGGAGTCTGCTTGATCTAGCCGCTAATTTAAAGCAAGCAAAGAATAGTGAGTTTAGTTATATGGCTAAGGCTGTGGAAGAAGAAGGGGTTTTGGAAAATAAGGAGAAATTTAAGATAACCTTATCCAGCTACCATAGGAGTAAGGGGATGGAGTGGGATTTTGTTTATTTGGCAGGGGTGGACAATAGGACATTTCCTGTCCATCTAAATGAAACCAACTATGGTCAATGCTACTATCTAAAGAAAGAGTATGAATATCCTCAAATTTTTGTGGAGAAAGAGTTTGAGAGGGAGTTTGTAGATAGAAACACAGAAATAGGAATAGTAAACAACAAATTGGAGAAAATAGCAGAAAATGCAAGGCTGCTTTATGTCGGAATAACCAGAGCTAAGGAGTATCTCATGATGAGCGGGAATGCAGAAAATGGAGTTTATTATTTAGGAGAGATAGAAAAATTTATAAAGAGTAGAAAAATTAGCCACTAATTAACACCAATATTCACTGAAAAAAACATAACCGCAAATTACGCAAATAAACGCAAAAACAACTCTTCCCTTTTTAGCGGTTTCTCTTTGACTAAAGAGAAACCTAACGTAGAATATCTAGCTTTGGTTTCTTTTGAATTGAAGAAAAACCATAAGAAGGAAGAGTTCGTGATTATTAGCGATATTAGCGGTTTCAAAAAAAAAATAATGGCAAGAAAAAAGTTTCGCCAAAGGCGATGAGGGAGTTAATTATGAAAGAAAATTTTTATTATAGTCAAAATTCGTTGGGGATATTTAAGCGATGTCCAAAGATGTTTGAATATATCTATATAGATGGTATATCAGGAAAGGGGATAGATCCTGAATTGAAGAAGAATATAGAGAGGGGGACAAATTTTCATATCTTAGCTGAAAGGTATTTTAATGGGATGAAAGATTTCTTCTATATAAAAGATGATCAGCTTTTGGAATGGATGGCTGTATTGGAAGAAAAATATTCCGAAGATATAGATTGCAGGAGTGAATTTGAGATAAGGCAGGATAAAGATGAAATTAGGCTTATGGCAAAATATGATTTAGTTGTTATAGAGAACGATAAAATAAAGATAGTGGACTTCAAAACAAATAAAAATCCGTATAACTTAAAAGTAATGGAAGATAATATTCAGACAAAAGTTTATATGTATCTTTTAGGAGAAAATTTGAAAAAATTTTTTCCTAAGATGAAAATAGAGGATATCAGCATGGAGTATTTTCAACTGAATTACCCTGAAAATGAAATTTTTATAAAATATAATGAAAAAAAACATGAAAAAAATAAAAAAATATTAGGGAAAATAATAGATGAAATAAAAAATAATAATAAAAATTTCTTTATAAAAAACAACGAAACCTGTGAAAAATGTGGGTTTGAGAGTTTTTGTCAAAAATAACCAAAAAAAACTTTATAAAAAAACAAAAAAAGTGTTGACGAAAACTTGTAAACACGGTATACTTCTTCTTGTCCGCGAGGGAAAGCAAAAACGCAACGAACTCACAGACGAAAAGAATATAATGTTTAAATGAT
>DAOUPY010000442.1 GCA_030625925.1 Fusobacteriaceae bacterium
AAAGGCAGAGAAATATTCTCTGCCTTTTTTTAGTGTCGCCGCGACATTTTTTCTTAGATAATGCATTTAAATTATAGCTGTAGAAGTACAGCTCACTAAATTAACAAGTTATCCCTGCCTGCCTTGCTCTCAGTTCTCTAATGTTTTTTCTTATAAAATACCCTGTAAACAAAAATACAATAATATCACTGATCGGCCAAATTAACCATATTCCATCAATCCCATAATATTTTGGCAGAATTATAAATAGCGGGACAAAAAGCACAACCTGTCTTATCAAGTTTAAAGTAATAGATTTTGCAGCCTGATCTATAGACTGAAAATAATTTGCTCCTATTACATAAAAGGCATTAAGAATTCCCATAGATAGACATATCTTTAACCCTCTTTCCCCTATACGAAGGATCTCTTCATTTCCATCATTAAATAAATTAATTAAAACATCTCCTTTAAAAAATGCAATCGAAGTAATAAAACCAGCTATAAGCATAGATCCTATGAGAGAAATTTTTAGTGTTTCAACCACCCTCTTAAATTTACCGGCTCCATAATTATAACCAATAATAGGCTGGCTTCCTGCTCTGATTCCAGAAATAATCATGGACATAAACATATATATACTGTTTACAATCCCCATTGCTCCTACTGCCATATCTCCTCCGTATGCAAGGAGAGTCTTATTGCATGCAACTGCAACTAAACTTGTAGTAACCTGCAGAGTAAATGGAGATACTCCTATTTTAAATATTTCTTTAACAGTTTCACCATCTAAGATAAGATTTTCTTTTTTTAATTTTATATGACTCTTTTTACTATATATAAAGTGATAAAATACAGCTATTGTTACAATAACATTTGCAAATGCTGTAGCTATAGCAGCCCCTTTTATTCCCATGTCAAACCAAAATATCAAAACAGGGTCTAAAACAATATTAATAAGTGCTCCCGTAACCATATATTTCATTGCCAATTTAGAGGAACCTTCTGCTCTCATAAGGTTGTTCATTCCCATTGCCATAAAATTAAAAAATACAAGTAAATTTATTATACTCATATAATCTCTGGCATAACTCAAGGTATTTTCTGTAGCTCCAAACAAAAGAAGCAAGTCATCTAAAAATATCCTGCCTAAGATCATGAGGAGGATACTAGATATGGTAAATAATGTAACTGTATTCCCCAAAGCTTTGTCAGCCTTGTCTTTTTTCCCTTCGCCAAGCCTCAAGGATACAATACTTCCTCCCCCCTGGCCGATAAGCATCCCTATGGCAATATATAGTGTAAATATAGGAAAGGTAATGCTGAGGCCTGTCATAGCATACGCTCCTATACCCTTTCCAATGAAGATCCTGTCTACAATATTATATAGGGCAAAAACAAGACTCCCCACTATAGCAGGAATAGAAAATTCCATCAAAAGTTTTGAGATTTTTTCTGTTTCCAACCTTCTTAAGGCATCCATAATTATTCCTCCATTTTCTTTAAATGTTTATCTATACTTTTTGTCATTTTCCCCATGATTTTTCTAAAAACCTTTACTTCATCTTCAGAAAGACTTTCAGTTAATACTTCATTCTCTAATTTTATAACCCTTTCTATTTCCGGCATTAATTCAACGGCTTTTTCAGTACATAAAAGACAGTAAACTCTTTTATCTGCCTTATCTTTCTCCCTCTGGATATATCCGTTATTTATTAATTTTTTTACAGCCTTGGCTGTGGTTGTTTTATCTACGTTTCTTTTTTTGCTCAGTTTTTCTTGGGAGATCCCCGGACTATGAAAAACTTCATATAATATTCCAAACTGTCCATCTCCTAAAGAATGTCCATCCAAATGATAGTGAAGAAACTTTTTTACATCTCTTGCCAGTTCATTTATTTCCTTTCCCAATGGTTTTTTCATTGTCTTCCTCCTAAAATAGTTGGTCAACCAACTTTATTCATTGGGTATAATATCATGATGTAGTTGGTAAGTCAACTATATTAATTTTAAAGACTATTGTAAAAAAAAATTATTACTGCTAGAATGTATCTAATTATAATAAATTCGGGGGGGGATAGGATGAAAAATGAGGTTAGAAGTTTAATCAAAAAAAAGATGAACGAGTTAATAGATAAAAATTTAATGGTCATTGCAACTCTATTTTTTTCAGGAGCTTTTATTGCAGGTAAATTTTCCATAG
>DAOUPY010000466.1 GCA_030625925.1 Fusobacteriaceae bacterium
AACTGGAGGAGGAAAAATTTGATTTCATAAGTCAGACTATAGAGAAGCACCTAGATGAAAAAATATCAAATACTCTTGAAATGCTCATATATTTAGAAGGATTTTATAAAAATGAGGATAATCATCTAAAGGAGGTAGATAATGGTGACAGCAAAAAAGAGAAAACCGATCATATGCTTCATCATATGGAGAAATTATCGACCTTAGAAAATACAGTTAAATTCATAGCCTATGGAACCGCTGAAAAGCAAATGTTTTTTGATGAAAATGCAGGAGATCAAAATTTACCCTCTGACTATGATCCCACTACAAGGCCTTGGTATATAGGGGCGTTAAATTCTAAAGACTATTATCTGTCTGAAGTTTTTATACATGCAGGAACAAAAACACCTATAGTTACATTATCTAAAAAGGTAAAAACAGATGGCAGAGTAGAGGGGGTTTTGACGGCTCTGTTGGACCTGTCTGTAATATCAAAAACTTTATTGGATTATAAAATCGGAGAAGATGGACGTTTTTTTATTTTAGATAAAAATAAGGAGATGCTAATTGGCTCAGAGGGAGATAAAGAAAAATTTAAATATATAGCTGATATGGAGCTAAATGATCTCAATAGCCATGGATTTGAAAAAAATACTTCTGGGGGTAAGGTGATCTATCATATCTATAAATTAAAAAAACTAGATGCCACCTTAGTCGGATATGTTTTTGAAAAAGACCTCCATGCACCTCTTCATAAACTTAAAGGTATTGTGTTTATGGTAATATTTATAGTTGTGATTATAATAAGTGTTATGTTGTTTATTTTTGGTAAATTTTTTGATAAGTCTTTGGGTAGATTATCCTATATAGTTAATAGTATTTCCGATGGGAATTATACTAAAAACATAGATAAATTAACGGAGATGATAGGAGAAAAAAGTGAATTAAAGATTATAAAAGAAGCTATAAAAAAAATGAACTATGAGATAGTTAAGAGGGAAATAGAATTAAAATATATATCTGAAACAGATCCATTGACCAAGATATATAATAGAAGGGCAATTATAAGTTTTATAGAGATAGAAATTCAAAGATCAAAAAACTTTGAATTAGAATACACATTGATTATGTTTGATTTAGATAAATTTAAGAGATTAAATGATAGATTTGGTCATCTATTTGGAGATGAAGTTTTAAGGGAGGTCTGTAAAAAAGTATCAAATAATATAAAAGATACAGACAAATTTGGAAGATATGGAGGAGAAGAATTTTTAATTATACTCCCTGGTACAGGATTCTCAGAAGGAATTTTAGTAGCTGAGAGATTGAGAGCAAAAATAGAAAAGATGACATGGGAAAAGGATGTAGTTGTAACAGTGAGTATGGGAGTTATAAGAAATATGAAAGCTGATACCTTGGATATATCCTTGGAAAGAGTGGATAACCTGCTCTACAAAGCTAAAAATAACGGCAGAAATAGAATAGAATTTCAAAAGGTATAGAGAAAATTGACAGATGGGATAGAGAATTAGTATTAGAGGTTAAAGTTTAGGAGGGAATTCTATGGAAAAATTTTATTATTTTGGAGATGAAGTAGAAAAAGGAACATATATGTGTGTCTTATGCGGTTTGGAATTAAAAATGGAAAATGGGGAAACGTTGGATCTCTGTCCTCTGTGCTCAGGATCAAAATATCAAAAGACCGATTAAAATATGAAAGAGGGCGGCTCAGGTAGAAAATCTACTTATGAGCCGCCCTCTTTTATTCTATGTATTATAATTAAATTTTTATTTACTCATCTCTTCAGACTTTTCCATACACTTGATCATTCCAGAAATTATAGAAGATCTAAATCCTGTTTTTTCTAATTCTGCTACAGCTGCAATAGTTGTTCCTCCGGGGGAACAGACCATATCTTTTAAGAATCCTGGATGCATCCCAGTTTCTAAGACCATCTTGGCAGATCCCATCACTGCCTGAGAGGCAAATTTATAAGCCTTGTCTCTAGGCATCCCTGCTAAAACAGCAGCATCTGCCATGGCCTCAATAAACATAAATACATA
>DAOUPY010000381.1 GCA_030625925.1 Fusobacteriaceae bacterium
GCTGCTCCTCCTACCTGTACTGCCTTTATATTTTTGGCTCCTACTTTTTCTATCAATTTTTCTATAGTTATTCCAAAGGGCAGTTCATAGATCCCCTCAGCCTCACAATCTCCAGAAACACTAAAAAATTTAGTTCCTGTAGATTTAGAAGTCCCATATGTTTTAAAAAATTCTATACCATTTTTAAAGATTAAATTTACATCTAAAAAAGTTTCCACATTGTTAACTATTGTGGGTTTATCATTAAAACCTGTATCCACTGGATAAGGCGGTCTGTTTCTAGGCTCCCCTCTGCTCCCTTCCAGTGATTCAATCAAGGCTGTTTCCTCCCCGCATATATAGGCACCTGCTCCCATCCTTATTTCAATATCAAAATCAAATCCATCTATACCCAAAATATCTTTTCCCAGCAATCCAGCTTTTTTTCTATCCTCTATGGTTTTTTTTATTACCTCTTTCAAATAAAAATATTCTCCTCTGAGATAGATAAACCCCGAATTTGCTTTTATTATATGGGAAGCTATAGTCATTCCCTCTATCACCTTACTGCAGTGTTTATGTAAGATATACCTGTCTTTAAATGTTCCCGGCTCTCCTTCATCTGCATTGCAGACTATATATTTAGGTGTTTTCTCCTGTTCATATGCCAATTTCCATTTAAAGAAAGTAGGAAATCCTGCTCCTCCACGCCCCCTGAGATTAGCTCCTTCTATTTCCCCTAACAAGTCCTCAGATGATTTATTTACCACCTTTTTAAGTACCTCTCCATCTTCAAATCGTCCTTTAAGCAAGGGTCCCTCTATTTGAACGTTTGATATTATTGTCTCTTCAAATTTTTCATCTAAATTATTATTTTTACAGGCATTTATTATTGAAGGAATATCCGATGGTTTCACTTTTGAAATCAATTTTTTATCCACCATCAAAACTGGTCCTCTGTCACACATCCCCAAACAATTACAGTGTTCTAAAGAAAATAAGCCATCCTCCGTAGTCTCTCCAAAACCTATTCCAAGTTCATTTATAAGCTGCTTTTCCAGCCTTTTCTTTCCTTTCAAATCACAGGAAATCGTTTGACACAAGCGAATTACATGTTTACCATTTTTTTTATTTAAAAAACTGTAAAAAGAATAAACCCCCTCTACTTCTGTTGGATGGATTCCCAAACCATGGGCTAACTCCTCCATAATATTTTCTCCTACCTCCCCATATTCATCCTGCAGTTCATTTAATATAGGTAATATTGACGATTTTTCCAAAGAATATTTTTTTATCAATTTTTCCAATGATTTTTTCATTGCTTCTTTTTTTAATTTTTCCATATATCCCCCTTGTTATATTTATTTAAAAAATCAGCTGTAAATTCCTCCATCCTTTCCCAGTGCCCCCCCTTCCAATAAATTTTTTTACACATAGTACACCTAAAAAATTCATTGTAATATTTTCTTGTAAGCGGCTCAAGTTCTTCTATTATCTCTCCCTTGCCTACCCTTTCCACTATACCATTACAGCTGATACACCTTAAAAAAGGTTTAATCTTTGGCAAAAGATCAAAATTTAAAAATATCTCCCTTAACTGCTCCTTCGATTCATTTGATTTAACCAAATAACCATACCTCACTACTCTTCTTTTTAGTATCCCCCTATCCCTTGTGAGAATCACCCTTCCTTCTTTTAAGGCTATTTTCACAATTTCTTCATCGGAATAATAATTTTCATACAGGGTGTCTATACCAAAAATCCTCAAGTATTTTGCCAGCCTTCCAAGATGTACATCCAGAATAAATTTTTTAGGGTAATTTATCAAATTTTGAAACTTTGGTTCTTCCACATCATTAAATGCGGGATATACTTCAATTTTCTGTCCGTCTTTTAATATAAATGAAAATTCCTCCCTCTTACCGTCTATAACTATCATCCCCACCTCAGTATGTGGTATTCCCAGTGCCTCGATGAGATCTTTCACACTCTGCCTTAACTTTAACTCCAAAGATAATTCTTTATCCCTTCTCTCTTTTTTAAGCAACTTGTTTAAAGAATCATAAAATTTAATATTTATTCGATCCATACTCCCTCCTTTAACAGGTTAAATGAAAGGCACCCACCTTTTTTTTCGAATCAATTTTATTAAATATCTCCACAGCCTTGCTGCTTTTTTCAATATAATACTTTATTCCAGTTTCTTCAAGCCGTTTTATAACCTCATCTGCCACATCCATACGACCAAAATATCCTGTTCCAATAACCAAAACCTCTGGATTATAATCTAAAATTTCACCTAAATCCTTCATTTGCAGATAATGTCCCTCAGTCCTCCACCAACTTGACTTTACCTTCTCTGGGAATATTATAAGATCAGAATCAAAAACATCGCCGTCCACCTTCATCCTTCCAAACAAATAACTTTCAATTATCACAATGCCCACCCTTAAAACTTTTTTTAATTCATCTTTATTTATTCTAAAAATTCTCCCTCATTCCTTCAATAAAAAAAAAGCAACGTGACGTTGTGCTGGTATAATTTCCCAGGTAATAAAAAAATGAAGGATTTCTCCTCCATTTTTTATCTTATGATATAGTTAAACATTCTTTTTATTTTTGTTCATATACATATAGTAAGTTAATATACTCTTCATATCCGT
>DAOUPY010000409.1 GCA_030625925.1 Fusobacteriaceae bacterium
CCAACTTTTTATTTGTAAGGGCTCCATCTATCTCCCTGGGAGTCAATATCTCAATCAGTCCAAAGGAAGCATCATCTATTACTAGAAGTTTTTTTAAGAGTGGTCTATATTCTATCTCTAAATTAATATTTCGAAGATCTCCTATATTTCTCATGGTATTATTCTTATCTGTAATCTGAACTCTTCCAACCTTTAGATTACCATTGAACAGATCTAAATTTACATCATCTATATCAATCTTAGCCCCATACTTTTGACTTCCTATTTTTTCCCCAAGATATTCTATAAGAGTATTTCTAAAAAGATATGCTCCCAGTACTAGTAAAACTATGATCCCCGCTATTACTCCCAGTATTTTTTTTATTTTTTTCATGATTCCTCCTGCCGCCTAGGGCGAAATAATTGTAAGGGTAATTCATGAATTACCCCTTCTTTTCTCTAATACTATTAACTCTATAATATCCTAAATATATTTTTTAAATTTCCCTTTTATCTTTCCTTTTTTTGTCTCTCCTTCACTTCCTATAAATATATGTTTTCCATACCTTCTGATAGAAATAACGTCCCCCTCTTTCACCGTCAAGGATTTATTGGTTTTAAATCCGTAGTTTACCATGACTTGAGATGAACTGATCATCTTTAGAGCTTCATTTCTAGATACATTAGTAAGTGCCGACACAACTACATCTAATCTGTAGGAGTTTATCAGGTATTCTTTTACCTCAAATTTATACGAAGGTATGTCCTTACTTCCTGCTTCATCTATATCCACCCTGCTTTTCCCGACACTCAAAAGGTTGAGTTTTAAAAAATCGAATAATCCATCAGAAATAATTGTATAACAATTTTCATTTTCTACAATTAGATCTCCTAATTTCTCTCTCTTTATTCCTGTGGATAGGATTCCTGCCAAATAGTGCCGATGCTCTAGCTCATTGAATTTAGAGTTATTTTTTATAACTATGAGCTTCGAGGGAAACTTTACTATTTCACCGGAATAATAACTTTGAAAGGCTGCCATCTTCTTCTCACTCTCTGTGGACAGGCCGTTTACCTCCACCAATACCCCTAATTCAGCTTCTATTTCCACTAATTTTGACCAAATTTGAGGAGGCAGAAATATGTCAGTATATACTGTTCCATCTATTTTTCTACAGAGTTCAATCTTATCGTAGATGTTAGATATTATCCCCTCATCCTCACCTATAAAATAATTTTTAAATTTTTTCTTATCCATCTTTCCTCCATATTGCCTCATGGCAAAATAAAAATTAACAATTTGTAAAACTTTGAAAGGTAATTTAAAACTTAGTTTTGACAAGGATCTCATAAATCTACGGAACCTTTACAGAAAAAACTATTTTTTTCCTAATATTTCTATTTTTTCCTAATTAAAGCTCACTGGGATACCTTTTTTTCGAACAATCTATTTTTTATTAAGTATTCTTTAGTATAATTGATTTTATATTATTTGTGTGGTAAAATCAATTGTTATTAAATTTTATATTATACTATATACAGATAAAAAAGGAGATTTTATGAACAAAATTGAAAGAAAATACATTCTGCCAAACGCCATTACAGCCACTAATATGTTTCTAGGCTTCTTGAGTATTACCATGTCAATCAAAGAAAATTACCATCTGGCTGCATGGTTGATTTTATTAGCTATGGTTTTCGACGCCTTAGATGGTCTTACTGCTAGAAAATTGAATGCCTTCAGTGAATTTGGTAAGGAATTCGATTCATTTTGTGACTCTGTATCCTTTGGACTTGCACCTGGTATCTTAATTTTTTCACTTTTATCAAATACAACAAATAATTTCCCCAAGGAACTTATTAAACCACTTGCATTTATATATGCTCTTGCAGGAGTAGTCAGATTGGTTAAGTTTAATGTAGTAACTACTGCCAGTGATAGTAAAGACGACTTTAGTGGAATGCCTATTCCTAACGGTGCAAATTTAGTAGTATCTTACTTTTTATTTGCTGAAGTTACTGGATTAGGAGTAGATCCAAAGATATTAGCTGTAGTTGCTTTAGGGTCAGCGGTTCTTATGGTAAGTACAATCCCATTTAGAATCCCACAAAAAATATTTAGTTTCATACCTAAAAAAATGATCTTGTTTGTAGCAATAGCTATCTTAGGTACAGCAGAATATTCATTATTCCCATTAGGATTATACTATGTTTTCGCTAACCTGTTTACTTTTTTCAACTCAAAAGATCAAAATTAAACTATATTTTAAAAAAAATGAGCGGTTTTCCGCTCATTTTTTATTTTTCTACTTTTTTTCCTAATTTATATATTCTTTAAAAACCATCTTGTTTTTTCCAGATTTTTTAGCCAGATAAAGGGCTTCATCTACCATGGCAAAATAAGATCGAATTGAATTTCTAGGTATAAATCCCAAGACTCCTATACTTATTGTCAATGG
>DAOUPY010000527.1 GCA_030625925.1 Fusobacteriaceae bacterium
AGGGTCATAAGGGTATGGGTGAAAACATCTCCCTCAGGATGAAAAACCTTATTTTGGGTTATTTCTTTAGACTGATATAGGTTTGGAAATAAGACCGCCACTCCTCCTACTTCATCCAGGAGCCTAAAAGTTTTAGAAGGCTTCCTATGATATAAAAGAATTTTTTCTAATTCTCCCATGATTCTTTCCCGGGGAACCTTTTGAATGAGATTGAAATTTGTTGAGATCAAGGCCTTTAGATCTTCCGACAGTTCAAAGTTCAGCCTCCCTGCCAGCTCGATGGTCCTGAATAATCTAAGGGGATCATCTAAAAAAGTTTCACGATCTACATATTGTAAAACTTTATTTTCAAGGCCTGATCTTCCCTTATAGAGGTCCATAGTCTCATCTGTCAAAGGGTCATAGTAAAGGGAGTTGATGGTGAGATCCCTGTTTAGAATGGAAGTTTTTATATCTAAAGCGGGATTAAATCCATTACCATCTCGCGGCAGAGTGATCTCCAGATTCTCTATGATATACACCTTGTAGAGAGTACCAACTAATTTCCACCTGCCGAAATTATTTAATATTTTTTCTAACTGTGCAGGAGAAACTCCTAGAATTTCTATATCTATATTTGAATTTTCTTCCATGGGTTTGTTGTAGAGAAAAAAATCCCTTACTGCTCCGCCTACTACATATAGACAACCGTTTATCTTGTGGATCTCCTTAGCTAATTCTATATACATTCTCACTCCTTTAGTTTTTTCTATATAATAATTATACCTCAGATAGGAGTGATTTAAAACTTTTTTATCTTCCTAATTCGTATTTGTTTAGATCGTTTGTAATTGATGAATTTTCTTGTAATTCTATCTCATAGAGATTTAGGAGATGAGTATAATTAATAGTTTTGGATTAACCACTATAAGGATAAACTAAGATTTAGTTGTTTAGCCTAAAGAGAACAGTGATTTAAAAAGTAATGAAAAACGAGTGTTATCCTAAACCTTGACTTTTAAAATAATAGATGTTATATTACACTAGTAATTAATGGGAGATCAAATTGATGATCTGTTAAAAAAATAAAAGGGAAAGAAGGAGAAAAAAATGAAAAAAATATTATTTGGATGCCTAGCTTTACTAAGTACAGCATCATATGGAGCCAGTGTAGACGCACTAGCTAATTCAACAGTAGCATATATGGGTAATCCAGCTCAAAATGCTACATTAACAACAGAGGCGGTTTATTATAATCCGGCAGGTTTAGTTCATTTAGAGGACGGGAACTATATGTCTCTAGGCGGACAGCTGTCTAACATCACTTATGAGATGGAAAAAGGTGAAGATAACTACAAGGCTAACGATCCGCTAGGACTTATACCTAACTTAAGTTATATTCACAAGAGTGGAAACTGGGCATTCTACGGTAACACTGGAGGAGCCGCTGGGGGACCCACGTTAGACTATGAGGATGGAGTACCTTTATTGGATGAGTTATTAAATGATAAATTTGGTGTAGGTGGAGAAGGTACGGTTGAAGGGAAAAATGCCTATGCCATGGCTAACTTTGGTACAGCATAC
>DAOUPY010000098.1 GCA_030625925.1 Fusobacteriaceae bacterium
TACGTATTTTTTTATTGTCAAAAGGTGCTATACCACAGTTTATAGCAACGATTAGTCCTGCATCAGGCTTAACTATTTCAGGTGTCATATTTGAATCATTATTCACTATTTCATACTGATCTTGAGGTATCTCCTCTGCAAATTGAAACTCTCCAGTTTGAATCCCTGCAAGTCTTGTAGACTGTTCAGGCACTGATTTTATTATTATTTTATCTGCATATGCAACCCTTTTCCCTGTGTATCCTGATGCCGGTTCTTTTCTTGCAACATAATTTTCAAACTTTTCTAATCTAACCTCTTGATCCGGAATCCACTTTATAAATTTATATGGTCCTGTTCCGATATGTTCACTCATTATATTATCACCGAATTTTTCTATAAGTTCCTTTGGTCTTATAACAAGTTTTTGATTTGAGACATAAGATCCCAAAACACTGATAAAGGGAGCATAAGCTCTCTTAAATATGAATTTAAGTTCATATGGTCCAGTTACTTCAAGTTTGTCAAAGTATGGAGCAATCATATTACCTGCTTCATTATTATTAATCCATCTGTTAAATGAAGCTTCTACGTCTTCAGAGGTCATTTCTTTTCCATTGTGGAAAAGGATCCCCTCTCGAAGTTTTACATCATAAACTTTACCATTTTTTTCGATCTCATAGCTCTTAGCTAGATATGGCTGTGGCTCATAATTTGCATCAAATTCAAACAGACCTTCGTATACATGATTCATTATTGAAGATGTAACCCAAGATGTAGATTTATCACTGTCAAGATGAGGAGGTGTCATTTTTTGTGCCACCACTATAGTTCCCCCAAATTTACTATCCTTTCCTGAAACCTGTTTATCATTTCCTCCATCTTTTTCTGAAGAGCATGCCACAAAAATTGAAGCAATAATTAGTGTTAAAACAAAATTTAAAATTGTTTTAATTTTTTTATTTATCATTTTCTTTTTTCCCCCTTATATTTTTTATATACTTAATCATAAAATATTTAACTTGAATCTATTAAAATTTATTTGCTAAATGTTACCTTACTATTCTTCTCTTTTTTTAAAATATGCAAAATCAGGCTTATTCATATTATCTCCATAATGTTTATTGTATATAATTTCAACATCGGAAACTCCTTGAGTATTTAGCTTTTCCTCTATCACTTTTTTGGTCAAATTAGGTTCCGTTGGTGTAACTGTTTTACAAAGCCCGTCTACCATTTCCAAAAATTTTCGAAGTGGTATCCCTATTCCAATCTCATCTTCATTAAAGCCACTTCTACGGGTTCCTACACATAGGAGGGAAATATTAATATCATTTGTAGCATATGGATGTGCTGTACATTCAGCACACATGGCTTGGCTTCCTATGAACTTATATCCTGCATGGGTTCCATATTTATAGGCGTGACCTTGGATAAGTCTCATTGAATTAAATGTATTTGTAGCAATAATAACTATATGGGGTTCAATATTAAATTCCTCTAGGGGCATGATTTCCACACCATAGGATTTATGATTGCATTTTGAGATACTATCAGTAACCTCCTTTGCTGTAGGCATATCCTGGTATAGACCGCATTCTCCGTAATAATGTCCCGAAGTATACCTGTCATCCATGTCTACAATTCCAAGAACTCTAGCTGCAGCAAAACATCCAAAATTATCAAAATCTGCCTTGATCTTATCACCATTCATTGCACGGTTAATCATTCGACAGTAAGGTATCTTTCCTTTTATTTTTTCTGCCTGAGCCTTTTCAAACTCCTCCTTTGTAAATAAAAACCTAACTCCTACTACCTTTCTTTTTAAATCTAATACACAATTCATTTTTTTTACCACATCTATATATATTTCTTTTTCCATGAAAATTAACTCTCCTTTAATAAATGAAAGATCTTCGATGATCTTTCTCAATAAATAAACAAATTTTAAGGGAACTGCGGTATTAGCTGTCCCCTTTAATTAAATCAAATTCTATTTTTTTTCTATCCACGTATTCCAAAAGAACGGCTGGCAAAAAGTTTTATATCCTTTCAGATTCTGATTTCTAGCATGCATTCTACTAAATTCAAAAGTTTTTATATAAGGAAGAGTTTCCCAGGTTTTACTATAAAATTCCTTGACTATTTCAAACCTCTTTTTCTTATCTGTTTCCTTCATCATCCTTGCAAATATCTCATCCATAGCGTGAGAATCATCATCATCCCAATTTGAAACCCATGCATTTGTTCCTGTCCATGCTCCATTAACCTGTGGGTCTGGGCATGCTTGGTGAAAGATTGAGAGATTTACATTCCATCCCTTTTTCTTAAAACGTCTTTCAACAACTGTAGGTCTATCAAAAAGCTCTAACTCTACATTGAATCCTGCTTTTTCAAGCTGTGCCTTAAGTGCTATAGCTCCATACTTTTCAACCTTATCATCCTGCCCGTTTAATAATACTATAGGTGTACCATCATAACCGGCTTCTTTAAGAAGATCTTTAGCTTTTTGAGGATCATAGTTATTATATATTCCTGCTGCTGAATTTTCTTCATACCACACTGTTCCTTTAGGATATAGACTCCCGTCTACACTCCAAAATTTTTCATTTCCTATTACTGTTCTTCCAAATTCCTCCATATCTATTGCATATGCAAGGGCTCTTCGCATTTTTTTATTGTCAAAAGGTGGTGTTCCGCAGTTTATTATGACCATTAATCCTGCATCAGGTTTAACTATTTCAGGTGTCAGATTTGAATCGTTATTTACTATTTCATACTGATCCTGAGGTATCTCTTCCGCAAATTGAAATTCTCCAGTTTGAACCCCCGCAAGTCTTGTAGCCTGTTCAGAAACTGATTTTATTATTATTTTATCTGCGTAGGCTGTCCTCTTCCCGGCAAAACCTGATACTGGTTTATCATTTGGAACATAATTGTCAAATCTCTCTAGAACAACCTGCTGATCCTGGATCCACTCTATAAATTTATATGGTCCCGTTCCTATGTGTTCTCTTATTATATTATCACCGTATTTTTCTATTAGTTCCTTTGGTCTTACAACAAATTTTTGATTTGAAACATAAGATCCCAAAACACTGATGAAAGGAGCATAAGCTTCCTTGAATATAAATTTAAGTTCATATGGATTAATTACTTCAAGTTTATCAAAATATGGAGCGATCATATTCCCTCCTTGGTTGTTTTTCATCCATCTATTAAATGAAGCCTTTACATCTTCAGTAGTCATTTCCTTCCCATTATGGAAAAGAACTCCTTTTCTAAGTTTTACTGTATAAACTTTACCATTTTCTTCGACTTTATAGCTCTCAGCCAGATATGGCTGGGGCTCATAATTTGCATCAAATTCAAATAGTCCTTCGTAAACATGATTCATTATTTCAGATATTTCCCAAGCTGTAGACTTATCAGAATCAAGGTTAGGAGGTGTCATTTTTTGTGCTACCACTATGATCCCACCGAATTTATTGTCTTTTCCTGAAACTTGTTTTTCATTTTCCCCGTCTTTTTCTGAAGAACATGCCACAAAAACTGCAGCGATAATCATTGTTAAAACAAAATTTAAAATTGTTTTAATTCTTTTGTTTTTCATTTTCATTTTTCCCCCTTGTATTTATTTTTTATTTATAACCGATCATAAAAGTTCTAAATTAAATTTATTAAAATTTATCGACTAAATGACAGGCTGTAAAATGATCTTTTTTATTTATTTTTAATTCCGGTTCTATCTTTTTACATATTTCTTTAGCATGGATACATCTCATATGAAATCTGCATCCTTTAGGAATATCTAAAGGATTCGGCATATCCCCCTTTAATATTATCCTTTCTTTTTTTATATCTGGATCGGGAATTGGGATTGCAGAAATTAAGGCCTGGGTATAAGGATGTCTAGGTTCATTAAAAATATTTTCTGTAGAGGTAATCTCTACTATTTTTCCTAGATACATAACTCCTACCCTGTCACTTATGTGTTTTACTACTGAGAGATCATGAGATATAAACATATAGGTAAGACCCAGTTCGTCTTTTAAATCATTCAATAGATTTATTATCTGACTCTGTATAGATACATCCAAAGCAGATACTGCTTCATCACATATTACCAATTTTGGTTTTAATATTAAGGCTCTGGCAATACAGATTCTCTGCCTCTGCCCTCCGGAAAATTCATGGGGATATTTTTTTAAATGATATTTATCTAATCCAACCAGTCGAATTATTTCTTCTACCCTCTTATTTATTTCACGATGGTCTTTCATTCCATGCATCTTGAGAGGTTCCCCTATAAGTTCCCCTACTCTCATTCTGGGATTCAAAGATGCAAAGGGATCCTGAAATACTATCTGCATATCTCTTCTAATCTCTCTCATTTTTATTTTTGAAAGAGACAATATATCGTTTCCGTCAAAATAAACCTTTCCTGAATCTGCATCTAAAAGCCTCAATATAACTCTTCCCAGAGTGGATTTCCCGCAGCCTGATTCTCCTACTATTCCCAGAATTTCACCCTTTTTTATGTCAAAACTCACCTCATCCAGTGCTTTTACTTTTTTATTTGTTTTAAAAAATAACCCTTCTGAGGCTGAAAAACTTTTAGAAACATTTTCTATCTTAAGCAGAGTATTCATCGTTGACCTCCTCAATATATTCCTGTGTTTCCATCCAGCAGCTCAGAGATCGATCCTCCATGTTCAAAAGGGGTGGTTCTGAGTTCTTACATATTTCTTTTGCAAATTCACATCTGGGACTAAACCGGCATCCCTTAGGAAATTCTGTAGGTTTTGGTACTGTCCCCTCTATTGTATTTAATCTTTTATTTTCATTGTTTAAAGACGGCATTGATGAAAGAAGTCCGCTGGTATAGGGATGTTTTGGATCTTTAAAAATATCTTTAACCCCTGCTGACTCCACTACCTTACCTGCATACATAACTATAACTTTTTCTGCCATTTCAGCTACTACACCTAAATCATGGGTTATTAAAAGCATGGATGTTCCAATTTCATCTTTCATATTTTTTATAAGATCAAGAATTTGTGCCTGTACAGTCACGTCTAAGGCTGTAGTCGGCTCATCTGCAATTATTAATTTTGGTCTGCAGGCCAGAGCCATTGCAATTATCACCCTTTGTCTCATCCCTCCAGACATTTGATGTGGGTATTGTTTTGCCCTCTCCTCTGGAGAAGATATTCCGACTATCCTGAGTAATTCAACTGCTTTTTCAAGACCTTCTTTTCTCTTCATTCCCTGATGAAGCTCAAATACTTCACTGAGCTGTCTGCCAATTGTATATACTGGATTTAAAGAAGTCATAGGTTCTTGAAATATCATGGATATCTCATTCCCTCTTATATTTCTCATTTCTTTTTTAGATTTTTCAAATAAATTGTTTCCTTCAAATATTATTTCTCCACCTTCTATCTTTCCTGGAGGAGATGGAATACAGCCCAATATACTCAGAGCAGTAATACTTTTTCCGCTTCCTGATTCACCTACTATGGCAACAGTTTCTCCTTTTTTCACACAAAAACTGATATCATCTACTGCAGGTATTACCTCCTGATTTTTATAAAAGTAGGTTTTTAAATTTTTTATCTCCAATAATTTGTCCATTTTTCTCCCTTCATTTCTACGAACTTTCTTAAAATAAGATACTTAACAGCATAAAAACTGCCATTATTCCCAGCATGGTGCAGATAATAATAGGAGCTATTATTGAAAATGCCGCTACTGCAAGGACGACAACATCCTTCATCCCTATATCGTTTTTATTATTTCTTTCACTTGAGTCTTCATATTTCACTTTCATGTTTCTCTCCTTTAAATTTATGTGTTAAGTCTAGGATCCAAATAATCTCTCAGTCCATCGCCTAAGAGGTTGAGTCCCAAAACAGTGATCATTATAGCCGCTCCAGGGAAGACCATCTCCCAGGGAGCAATACTCATAAAGGATCTTCCTTCGGTAATCATTCCACCCCAGCTTGGATTTGGAGGTGCTATTCCCATTCCTAAAAAACTTAGTGCTGCCTCATCTAGGATTGCTACAGCAAAAGTAAATGTAGCCTGTACTATTATTGGTGATAATGAATTGATCAGTATATACTTTAAAAGTATATGCACGTCTTTAGCTCCTGAAGATTTAGCAGATTCAACACATTCCCATTCTTTTCCAGTG
>DAOUPY010000173.1 GCA_030625925.1 Fusobacteriaceae bacterium
CAGGCCTAAAAGTATAATGCGAACAAGTAAGGCAAGAAAAAACAGTTTTAGCAAAAGAAAATTTTTTACAATTTTTAGATGCCAGAAGAGTAGTTTTAATAAAATGGAGGTGTTTTTTTGAAATCGAGAAAAAATCCCATAGTGATGCTTAAAAAAAGCTTTTAAATTGTTATTAGTGAGGATATCTTTAAGAGTAATAGTATTCATAATATCTAATATACCAAAAAACCCCCAAGATGGGGGCAGGGGGTTGAAGAAGCTTCAGATTTTTATTATTATACAAATTTATATAAAGAAGGCTTTGAAATTGAGACTCAATTTATGTCCACATATAATAATAACGTTAAAATGAAAAACTCAAATTCTAATAAATTGATTTAGTGTGCTAAATATATATAATCAAAAAGAGGGTGACTTAAGTAGAAAATCTACTTAAGTCACCCTCTTTTTGATTTAAATTTTTAAAGGTTTATAAGAATTTCAGTTTTAGGGGAAAAAAGAAATTCAGAAGAAATTTGGTATATATTAATAAAGCAAAAAATCACACAAGTACATAAAGGCTATTTATGTGGGAGGTGAATCATGTGAAGAAAAAAAATAATAAATTAATATTGGTAACATTATTTTTATTATTGTGTATAGTCAGTAAAGCTAGCCAACAAGATATAAATGCTGAAAAAAGAAGGGAAAAAGAGGAGTGGCTGAGGAAAGAAGAGAAGGAGATAAAAGACAATAAATACGTATTAAATAAGATTGAAGAGATTTCAGGATTAAAAGGAACTCTAATAAAGAGGTTAAATGTTTCAGGAAATACTGTTATGGCTGAGATAGAGGTAGAAGAAATACTAGAGAAATATATAGGGAAATATATAGGGAAAAAAGGTGGAAATATAATCAACTGTATGAAGGAACTTGAAAATCTATATTTGAAAAAGGGATACCTCACAACAAGGATAAAAATAGATGTGGAACACACTAAATTTAAAGAAGGAGAAATAACCTTTGTAGTAATTGAAGGTCATATAGAAGAAATAGTTTTCAAAGATGAGAAGTTTGATAATTTATTGAGAGAGAGAGTTTCGCTTCCGTATAAAAAAGGAGATCTATTAAAAATAAGAGATCTAGACCAAGGAATAGATAATTTAAATGCTGTATCAAGAAATAACAGTAAATTTGACTTGGTACCAGGAAAGGAATTAGGTGGAAGCATTGTAGAAATTTCAAATAAACGTTCAAAACTAATCTCAGGGTCATTAAACTATAATAATTTGGGACAAAACTCTACAGGTGATGAAAGGTGGAAGGTCTCTCTAAAAATAGAGGATTTGTTAGGTGTCAGTGACAGTCTTAGAGGTAGTTATCAAAAGAGACTAGGGAGAACAAAAGATAGAAGGGATAATGCAAATTATTCTTTAGGTTATAGAGTACCTTATAGATATTGGAATTTTAGTATCACTAAAGATAGCTCAAATTATCTATCTTCAAGATACGGTCTGAATCAATTATATAAGTTTAATGGTGTGTCGGAAAATATAAATTATGGTGCAGACAGAGTAATTTATAGAAATGAGAATACTAAAACCAGTCTTGGAATGACATTGACGAATAAGGAGACTAAGAATTATTTTGAAAAGATTAAATTAGACAGCAGTTCTAGAAAATTATCAATTTTAAAGACATCTTTGAGTGACCAAAGGAAGGTTTTAAAGGGTGTGCTTTATTCTACAATATCTTATCATAGAGGATTGGACATGTTTGGGGCAGAAATCGATGATGGTAAAAACTTAAATACACCTAAGGCTCAATTTGATAAATATACGGCAGATTTTAATTGGTATAAACCGTTTAACATAAAAAAACAAAAATTTGCATATAGATTTGCAGTAAACAGCCAGTATTCAGATGATATTTTGTATTCATCTGAAAAAATGTCAATTGGTGATGATACCACAGTAAGAGGATTTAAGGAAAATTCTTTGCAGGGGGACAAGGGGGTATATATAAGGAATGAGCTCAGTTATACCTATAAAACATTTGAACCTTTTATAGGTTATGATATCGGAAGAGTAAAGGATGTATATAAAGACAGGTTGTACAATAAATATGGAAGTAAACTAAGTGGAATATCCATGGGTTTGAGAGTATCTTGGAAATATTTTAATTCCAGTATCATATATTCCAAAGGAATTGAATCGCCAAGTTACATAGATAAGAATCCACAGGAAGTATACATAAGCTTGAGTGCCACTTTTTAATCAAATAAATAGGAGGGAATAGTATGAAGGGCATATTAAAAATTAAAAGAGTAATAATAGTATTGTATGTATTAGGGGTTGTACTATCACAACCTATCAATGCTAATAAGATAGCAGTAGACAGGGGAAAATCCCAGCAGTTGACTGTAGATAAAACAGCAAATAATATTCCTTTGGTGAATATAAATAAACCTAATGCCGGTGGAATTTCTCATAATTATTTTGACGAATATAACGTAGAAAAAGAAGGGGTAATATTAAATAACGGTAAAGATTTTTCTGTATCTCAATTGGGAGAAACAATATATGGGAACCCTAATTTTCAACAGGGTCAAGCAGAAGCAAAAACTATCTTAACAGAAGTAACCGGGATAGAAAGAACTAGGTTGGAAGGGTTTACAGAAATAGCAGGGAAAAGTGCTGATTATATAATGGCCAACCCAAACGGGATCTATATGAATGGTGCAGGGTTTATCAATGCTCCAAGGGTAACACTGACAACTGGGAAAAGCTCCTATGATTCAAGTGGAGAATTAAGAGGCTTTGATGTAGGTGAAGGAACAGTAGTAGTGGGCAGTATGGGAGTAGACGGAAGAGAAACAACTATGTTTGATATAGTCTCAAGAACAGCTGAATTAGAAGGGGCAATATATGCAGGGGACAGATTGAATATAATTCTGGGAACTAATGAATATAAATATAAAGATGGGACTTTTAATAAGAAAAATAAATTAGGAGTAAAACCCAAAATAGCCCTAGATGGAAAAGCACTGGGATCTATGTATTCAGGAAGGATATTTTTACATAGTACTGAAGACGGGGTAGGAGTTAACAGTGAGTCGAATATGTTGGCAGATAGCGGGGATTTAATAATAGATGTAAATGGTGATTTGAAATTGAGAAACGGAGAAGCTCAAGGGAATATAGGGATAAAGTCACAGAATGTAGATATATCTGAAAAATTAATTGCTAAAAAAAATATAGAAATTTTATCTAAAGACATTGTGAATCGTGGGGAAATACTGAGTGATACCTTAGAGATAGATGCAAGCAATTTGAAAAATAATGGAGATATAAGTGGTATGGCTATAAATATAAAAAATCAAAATTTAGTAGAAAATAATGGAAACCTAAAAGGCAGCAATCTATTGATTGAAACAGAGAATTTGAATAATACAAAGAATATGGTTGGGGCTGACTTTGTATTAGAAGCAGGAACTTTAGTGAATGATGGGATGATAATATCAACAGATCTAACTATAGTATCAGATGAAATTATTAATAAAAACTCCATAACAGGTGAAACTAATCTTAAATTAACGGGAAATAGAAAACTTGAAAATCAAGGAGAAATAATCGGTAAAAATATAGATATAAGAGGAGATGAAGTTGAGAATCAAGACACTATTTATGGTGAAGGCGAATTAAATATAACAGGAAACATAAAATTTGAAAACAGTGGGAAAATAATTGGTAAAAATATAGATATAAGAGGAGATGAAGTTGAGAATCAGGACACTATCTATAGTGAAGGTGAGTTAAACATAACTGTGAATAATTTTAAAAATAGCGGTACAGCTCAAAGTGAAAACAATTTTAAAATAAAATCAACAGAGATAAATAATGATGGAAATCTATATACAGGTATGAAAATAGATGTAGAATCAACAGGTTTAACCAATAGTGGGAAAATAATTTCTGATGAAGATGGAGTTTATACTGTGGAAAACACCATAATAAATCAAGGCTTAATTCAAGGGCAAAATATCATATTAAAAGATATAGAAAATAGTGGTAATTTAACATCATTGAATGATATGAGTATAAAGAATAGTGGAACGATCTCTTCATTAAACAACTTAGATATAGCCCAAGGGCTGGAGAATGATGATTCTGGAATAGTGGTAAGTGGGAAAAATATCAAAATATCGGATAGTTTAATCAATAAAGGGATCTTATCAGGAAAGGAACAGATAAGTGCAGATAATATAGAAAATACAGGAAATATATATAGTGATAGAGGTATTTTATTAAATAATTTAAAAAGGAATAGCGGGTCTATAGAGGGGATAGATATAAAGGCGGTAAATACAGGAATATTAGACAACAGAGATGGAAAGATAAAGGCAGGAAGTGATGGATCCAGAGTGGAGATAGAATCAAATGATATATTAAATAATGGTGGTGAAATATTATCCCAGGGTGAATTACTCATAAAAACAAATGATTTTGTAGCACAAGGAAAGTATGTAGGGAATAAAAAGATAGATATAACCGCAAAGTCTCTAAGAAACCTTGGAGAAATAGAGAGTTTGGGCAATATAAATTTATCTATAATTGAGGGATTGATCAATGAAAATAAGATAACAGGAACATGAATAGACGTGGCAGCTAAAAATTTTATAAATAATGGGAATTTAGGAAGTTTTAGTAGTACTGTAATGACCATAATAAATTCTGTTATAAATAACGGAATGATGAATTT
>DAOUPY010000559.1 GCA_030625925.1 Fusobacteriaceae bacterium
CATTATTTTTATTGTATTCCATAGATGTAGTGATAGAGTTCTTGTTTCTAGCCCAAGCACGTCTGGCCACTCCTCCCATTACATCCCATGGCATAGCCTGATACAAGATGTCGTCGACTCTCTTAGACCCGTCTAAGACCATTCCAAATCCACCGTTGATAGATTTACCTATTCCTACTCCTCCACCATTGTGAAGGGCAATAAGACTCATTCCACGAGCTGCATTCCCGGCAAAACAATGGGTAGACATATCTGCCATTATATTTGATCCATCCTTGATATTAGAAGTTTCTCTAAATGGTGAATCTGTTCCTGAAACATCATGATGATCACGTCCAAGCATGATAGGCCCAACCTCTCCATTTCTTACCATCTCATTAAATTTCAATGCAATGTTGGTTCTTCCCATGGCATCCTGGTATAAGATCCTGGCTTGAGTTCCTACTACTAATCCATTTTTATCAGCATCTCTCACCCAGATATAGTTATCTCTGTCCTGATATCTTCTGTTAGGGTCGATACAACTCATAGCAGCCGCATCCGTTTTTAAAAGATCTTCTTTTTTCCCGCTCAGGCAGACCCATCTAAATGGTCCATATCCATAATCAAATAACTCAGGTCCCAATACATCTTCTACATATGAAGGATAGATAAATCCGCCTTTATCATCCCTGCCATTTTTAGAGATCTCTTTTACCCCAGCATCATATACAGATTTTAAGAAAGCATTTCCATAATCAAAGAAATACGTCCCCTGTTCAGTCAGTCTTTTTATTACATTGTAATGGCTTACCAGAGTTGTATTTACTAATCCTATAAATTTGTCTTTATCCTCTGCTAACAGCCTGGTTCTCTCTTCAAAAGAAATTCCCTGTGGACAGTATCCGCCGTCATAAACTGCATGACAAGAAGTCTGATCAGATAACAGGTCAATTTTTATTTGATTGTCAGCTGCATATTCTAATAAGTCCACAATATTTCCATGGAATGCTATTGCAGCAGGCTTTTCTGCTTTAAAATAAGCTTCTACCTGATCAAAGGCTTCCTTAGGAGAAAGAGCTATGCTGGATACCCATCCTTGAGAATGTCTGGATTCTATCCTTGAATAATCTACCTCTGCTATTATTCCTACACCATTTGCAATCTCAACAGCTTTACCCTGAGCTCCTGACATCCCTCCTAGTCCAGAAGTTACAAATAGTTTACCTTTTAAATCTCCATCCTGCGGTACTCCTAAAAATAACCTGCCTGCATTTAAG
>DAOUPY010000306.1 GCA_030625925.1 Fusobacteriaceae bacterium
GTCCCATAGCAAAAGAAAGGTGTCATAAAATTTTACCAGAACTTTTAGAAAGAGAAGATGGACATTTGCTTAGATGTTTATACGTATAGGAGAATATCATGGAAAATATACTTGAAATAAAAAATTTAAAAAAGAGTTTTGGAAGTTCTAATTTTTTTAAAGTTAAAGACTCTAAGGCAGCAGTGGATAATATTTCTTTTGAGATTAAAAAAGGAGAAATATTTGGTCTTGTAGGAGAGTCAGGCTGTGGTAAATCTACAACAGGAAATCTTATAAGTAAACTTCTAACTGTCGATAGCGGAGAGATAATCTATAATGGAAAGAACATTTGTGGATTAAAAGGACGAGATCTCAAGGAAATGAGAAAAAATATTCAAATGATTTTTCAAGACCCCTACCATTCTTTAAATCCTAAAAAAAATATAGGATGGATCTTGATGGAACCTATGATAATCCATAACCTGTATTCTAAAGGAGAAAGAAAAAGAAAAATCCTAGATATGCTGGAGATAGCAGGTTTTGATGAAAGTTTTTTGAGTAAATATCCTAGTGAGCTTTCAGGAGGACAGAGACAAAGAGTGGCAATTCTTGCAGCTCTTATGTGTGAACCAGATTTTGTTATAGCAGATGAAGCTGTATCTGCACTTGATGTATCAGTTCAAGCACAAATATTAAATTTCATGAAAAAACTCCAAAAGAAAATGGGATTGACCTATCTTTTTATATCCCATGATTTAAATGTAATTTATTATATGTGTGATAGGATCGCTGTGATGAAAGAGGGAAAAATTATAGAAATAGATGAAGCTGAAAAATTATATCTCAATCCAAAACATCCCTACACCAAATCTCTTTTAGCTGCAATTCCAGGTAAAAAGGCAAGGTGAGGTTGGATCCAGGCTATAAAAAACAGGACCTAGAGATAATTTATATCTCTAGGTCCTGTTTTTTCCCTCAGCTACATCATAGGCATAACGGGAGCTTCTTCCTTTATAATCTCTCCTACCAATACTTCGGTAGTCAGGATAAGTGCCGAAATGGAAGCTGCACTTTGTATAGCAGACCTGGTTACCATAGTCGGATCGATTATTCCTTTCTCTACCATATGGACATATTCACAAGTCAGTGCATCAAATCCAATTTCAGAATCTAAGTCCATGACTTTTTGGACGATCTCTTCACCATTAAACCCAGCATTTTCAGCTATTTGTCTTAGAGGAGCCAAGAGTGATCTAACTATGATATCTACACCTTGTTTTATCTCTTTTGACCCTCCTAGATCTAAAGTCCTTAGTTGTTTGGATATATCTACCAATACAGATCCCCCTCCTGGGACTATTCCCTCTGAAATAGCAGCCTTTGTAGCATTGAGGGCATCCTCTATCCGTAGTTTTTTCTCCTTCAATTCTGTTTCAGTGGTAGCTCCTACACGAATCACACCTACTCCCCCAGATAGTTTTGCCAAACGTTCCTGTAATTTTTCTGTATCATATTCAGAGGTAGATTCACCTATCTGGGTCTTCAGCTGCTTTAATCTCGAATAAACTAATCCATCGTTTCCTAATCCCCCTACGATAATGGTGCTGTCTTGTGTTACCTTTACCTTAGCAGCACCTCCTAGATGCAGGCTTATCGTATCAGATATATTCATTCCCTTTTCATTTGAGATGAGGGTTCCTCCAGTGAGGATAGCTATATCTTCTAAGATGGCTTTACGTCTATCTCCAAAGGCAGGAGGCTTTACTGCTACCACATTTAGGTTTCCTCTTAATTTGTTCAATACAAGGGTATTAAGCACCTCTCCTTCCATATCCTCAGCTATGATGAGTAGTGGTCTGCCTCCCTTCATACATTCTTCCAGTATAGGCAGGATCTCCTGCATATTTTTTATCTTTTTATCAGTTATCAATATATATGGATTTTCTATAGTAGCTGTCATTTTTTCTGTATTGGTTGCCATATATGGTGACAGATATCCCTTATCAAACTGCATCCCTTCCACTACATCTAAGGTGGTCTCTATTGAACTGGCCTCTTCCACTGTGATTACACCTGTTTCACTGACTTTTTCTATAGCATCAGCTATTAATTTTCCTATGATCTCATCGGCTGCTGATATGGTAGCTACCTGGATGATTTCTTCCTTGTTTTCAATAGTTTTACTCCTCTCTTTTAGTAGTTCCACCACCTTATTGGTCGCAAGTTCTATCCCTTTTTTTATAAAAACAGGGTTCGCCCCTGCAGACACAACCTTTAATCCCTCTTCTACAATGGCTTGAGCTAATACTGTGGCTGTAGTAGTCCCGTCTCCTGCCACATCATTGGTTTTTATAGCCACTTCTTTTATCAGTTCTGCTCCCATATTTTCAAATATATCTTCTAATTCAATCTCCTTTGCGATGGATACCCCGTCATTTGTTATAAGTGGAGGTCCGTATTGCTTTCCCAAAACTACATTTCTTCCCTTGGGTCCTAGAGTAACTTTTATTGTATTTGCCAGGGTATCTACACCTGTTTTCAATTTTTCTCGTGCATCTTCATTAAATTTAAATATTTTTGCCATCTTTCCTCCTATTTTCTCTCTATCTTTATATTCATAGTTTAATCTTTTATTTTTATTATATCATCTAAAACAAAAAAAAGTCGGCTTCTGCTGACTTTCTGGTTCTTATTTATTCTTTTTCTTATTTTGCCTTTTTTTTTCCTTAGCTTCCCATTCTTTTTCTATTTTTTTATTTCTTTTCCAATTAGAAATAACTACCCTTCCAATTACCCATACTACTATAGCAGATCCTCCACCTGCTAATACATTTAACCAATCATTCATGTTATATCCTCCTAAAATTAACTTTATTCATTATACCATAAAATAAAGTTCTTAATTTTAAAGGAGAATATTTAACATCGATATATAAATCAATTAGAAAATCAAGGAGGTGTAGCTCATGAATTTCATCACAAAATTCTATGTTTGTAAAATAAACTCCTAGTATTTTTGTGACACCCTTGCGGTATAATTTTTTATTCCTTACATTGTATAATTAAATGCAACAAAAAAAGATCCATAGAAAAACCCTTGGTATAATGTATGTACCACCAAACATTAAAGGAGTTTTCTATGAATCAAAACCATATTACCATTTTAGAGAGAGAAAGTATCTTTAAATTGCTAACATTAGGTTATTCTTGG
>DAOUPY010000117.1 GCA_030625925.1 Fusobacteriaceae bacterium
TACTGCTCTACCCCTGTTAAAATTGCACCTACCAGATATTTTCTGAGGGACAATGAAAAACCCATGGGTTTATCAGGTGCCACCTCTTTTTTTGTGGCTATATAGCATATAGCCAGATTAGGAGTGGCTGAGACATATAAATTTAGTTTTCCTAAAAATATGGATAAACTCAGTGGTGAATATTGAAATATTTTAGTTACTTTTCTGCCTTTTAATGTTTCGTCTAACTCATTTTTTAACTTACTCAGGGATATCCCATCTATATATAACATAATTTTTACTCCTTTAAAACTTTTACTCTTTCCTCTTTGGCGTTTTCTCTTCACAAAAGAAAACTATAGTTTTGGTTTCCTTTTGACATCGTAATTTTTTTTATAACTAGAAAAAAATTCGTACTCGTCAATCGGGAAACCATAAAAAGGAAGAGTCAAAAATAGGAGGAAGGTTAACCCCTCCCTCCTAATATTAATTTTCTTATATATCTTTTTTTACTACTACTAAGTTTTTAGCATCTATACTATTAATCTCTACCACTTCACCATCAGGAGTTCTTATGGCAATTACCCTGTATGAATTAGACATTATTTTTAACTCTGTGTATAATTTTATCCCCATTCCAGCAAAGAAATTTTTAATCACAGGAGTTCCTTTGACATCTAAAACACTTACAGAATCCCCCTCTGAAAAATTAGTAACAACATCTGGTTTAAAAAATTCTACCTGGTTTTTAAGATTTTCTAATATTGTAGTAAATACTGTAGTAAATATTTCTAAATTTTCTGTTTCTATATTTTTTGTAATGCTTGAAATTATCATTTTATGAAAATTATTGTGATAAGTAAGTGCATCCTCACCTTTTTTCGATAGGGAAACAAAAACTTTTCTCCTGTCATTGTCCGATCTTTTTCTGGTTATAAATCCCTTATTGGATAATTTGTTGATAGCAACTGTAGCAGTTCCCATGGTAATACCTAATTTATCCGATAAATTATTCATAGATAATGAATAATTTCCAATGGCTTCTATCACATGAAGCTCTGTCGTAGTCAAACATTTGATCCCTTGTTTAAGTGCTAGTGATTCTGTTTCATAAAACAATTTAGTAAAATCTTCTATGACTGTATTAACTCTTTCTAAAGACATATGGCCTCCTTAATCTTTTAATTTTTGTATTTGTTCTTTATAATCTCCACCAAATACAAAAGATCCAGCTACAAATATGTTTGCCCCGGCTTCTATACAAGGTTTAATTGTAGTATCTGTAATACCACCGTCTATCTGAATATCAACTGTTGAAGACATTTCTCTCACTTCTTTTATCTTTTTTATAGTAGTAGGTATAAATTTTTGTCCTCCAAACCCAGGGTTAACAGACATAAGTAATACCATATCTAATTCATCGATTACATATTTTAAATTTTCTACAGGTGTAGCTGGATTCAATGAAACTCCGGCTTTTAGACCACAATTCTTTATTTGTTGGATAACTCTATGAAGATGTGTTGTTGATTCAGCATGAACCACTATCATGTCTGCTCCAGCTTTAGCAAAATCTTCAATATATCTTTCAGGTGCGTCTATCATCAAATGTACATCAAAAATTAAATCCGTTTTATCTCTAATCGATTTTATAATTGGAACTCCGAATGAGATATTTGGAACAAAGTTCCCATCCATAACATCAATATGGATCATATCCGCTCCGGCTTTTGTTATCTCTATTATTTCGTCTCCTAATTTACTAAAATCAGCTGATAGGATTGAAGGTGCAATTTTAATTGTATTCATTTTTATGGTTCACTCCTTAAAATTAATTTGACTATGAAATAATTATATCATACTTCACTAATATTTATTCCATCTTTCTTCAGTATAAAATTTATAACACCACAGGTAAAAATCATATCTACTTTGACTAATCCCGTGATTAAGTTCATTTTTTATTCCGCATTCAGGTTCCTTTATATGGATACAGTTACTATATTTACAGCTTCTATACTCATTAAACTCTTTAAATAAGCCAGCTAACTCATCAACAGTTTTTATTGGCGGCAGTTCTATAGAGGAGAATCCAGGTGTATCTATTACCCATCCACCATTTTCCATTGGCAACAACGTTGTCCCTTTAGTAGTATGTTTTCCCCTTGAGTTTTTCTTACTTGTCTCTCCAATTTCCAATACTCTTTCATCTTGGAGCATATTAAGGAGCGACGATTTTCCGGCTCCAGATGGTCCTCCAAATGCAGTTATCTTATCTTTTATATAATCTTTTAATTTTTCTATTCCTATATTTTCATAGGTTGAAATATAAAACACTTCTATGTCTAACTTCTTTAAGAATTCCAATTGTACTTTTAATTCTTTCATCCCTTCATCATCCAATAACTCTATCTTATTGATAACAGCTACCGGTTTAATATTATAATAAACAGCATTCAATAATAATATGTTAAATCTTCCAATGTCGAATTTTGGGTCCAATGCTGAAAATTGAATAACTAAATAATCTATATTTGAAACTAAGGGTCTATGGATGATATTTTGTCTAGGATATACCTTTGTGATAAATCCATCTTCACCAAATTCTACCAGATCTCCTGTAACACAGTTGTCTTTATTGTTTTTTTTCTTTAAAATACCTCTTAATCTACATTCATAGGTCTTTTCTTCCACTTGAACATAATAAAATCCTTTTATTTTTGTAATAACTCTACCTTTGATAATTATTCCCCCTCACTTTGAGTTGTAACAGTAATATTTATAACCGAGCCTGCCAAGACATCTTTTCCAGCAGGATAACTAATATCAATTATAGTATCTTCAGGAAAATCATTCCTAAAAATTTTGGTTATATCTCCTATAACTAATTTTTTTTCTCGCAGGATCTTTTCCCCTTCTTCCAATGAAAATCCCAAAATATCCGGCATCCTGACATTTTTTATTTGACTTACATTGATCAATAGAGATACTGAGCTTCCGCGAGAAATCAACGTACCTTCTGAAGGATCTGTTCCTATGACTTTATTATTCATATACCCTTCCATAGTATGGGAAACCATGCCAAGTTTAATCCCTAAATCACTTAGGATTACTCTGGCATCCTGCATATTTTTCCCTTTTAAATCGGGTAAAATAACTGTATCCATCCCCTTACTTATCCAAACTTTTATAGGCCGACCCTTCTTTATGTGCTTTTGAGATACGGGCAGCTGAGAATAAATCTCATCTTTTTTCAATTCAGAATAATGTTCCCCCATGTCAACTAATTTAAAATTCGACCCTACCAATACTCTAGCTTCCTCAATTGTAAGGCCTTTTAAATTTGGGGTTTCATATAGATAATCATGAAAGAAAAATTTTAACCCTACATTTCCAGCAAGGAATAATCCAACTATAATGGCTAAACTACTTATTGTTATAATCATTTTTTTATTCATATTCTGACTCCTTAATATCACTATAAATTTCTCCTTAAATAGTAACATAGATATAGTTAAATATCAATTATACTACAGCTCCTCACAGGGAATTTAAAGGAATATTAAAATATAAATAAAAAATTTCACTTATATAAAACAAGTGAGGTATAATTTATTTAGATAACACAAAATTAGGAGGGTGATTATGGCGTTAAATTACAAAAATTTAGATGAAAATTTTATAGATGAACTTATGAAAAAAATAATCAAAGTAGAGGATGCTATTGAGGAGTTATTAAAAATAAAAGATAAAACATATGATAATTTCTTTGATGTAATGGAACATCTTTTAGATGATATTGAAAAGTTTTCATTCCCGCTACAAATTGAGATTTCAACAAATATTACAGATTTAGGAAAGAAAACATATGAGGAATATATACCCATTATGAATGAATTCACTTCCAAATTAAGCCAGAATGAGGAAGTTGCCAGTTCTATCATGAAAATTTATGAAAATGAAGATCTAAATGATATAAGAAAAAGAGTTCTTGAAAAAGAAATATTATCATTTAAATCCAGTGGTATAGGCTTAGATACAAAAAGTAAAGAAAAAATCAAATCCATCAATTTAGAATTAGCTAAATTAGGAAATGATTTCAGCCAAAATGTAACTGATGCTACCAATAAATACCAGTTAATTATTGAGGATGAAAAGGTTCTATCTGAATTTTCAGAATTAGATAAAAAATCTGCTGAACTAGAGAAAGGGAAATGGAAATTTACCCTTCATGGACCATCCCTGACTACATTTTTAAAATATTGCAATGATAGAAAATTAAGAGAACAGCTGTATAAAGCTTCTGCCACTAAGGCCCCTCAAAATGAGGAACTCATTGAGAAAATTTTGAATTTGAGGGATGAAAAAGCTAAACTTTTAGGATATGAAAACTATAGGGAACTATCTATTGCCTCAAAAACTGCAAACAATGCCATGGAAGTTATAGACTTCTTGACAGAATTAGGAAAAGAAGCTCTGCCAAAGGCCGTGAAGGAGATCGAGGAATTAAAAACCTTTGCAAAGGAAAAATTAGGCTATGAAAATGTAGAAACCTATGACTATGCATACCTCTCTAGGAAACTAAAGGAGACTAAATATAATTTTGACCCCAGTGAGGTTAAACCATATTTCGAGAAAAATAAAGTAGTTTGCGGGATGTTTCAATTTTTAGAGAATATTTTTAATTTGAAAGCCAGGCAGATACAAGGTATAAAATTGTGGAATGACAAAGTTGTGGTATTTGAACTAGAAAGAAATGGGGTACTTTTAGGAAACCTAATTATGGATTTGGAAACCAATGAAAATAAGAGGGGAGGAGCTTGGGCTGACAGCTGGATCACAAGTTACGCAAAAGATGGAGTCCGAGTTCCTGCAACAGGAATAATTGTTTGTAACTTTCCTCCTAGTAAGGATGGGGTTCCATCACTACTAGATCATTCAGATGTAGAAACTTTATTTCATGAGATGGGACACGCTCTCCACCTTATTACATCTAAGGCAAAAGATATCTCTGCTTCTGGTTTCAATGGAACAGAGTGGGATGTAGTAGAATATCCATCTCAATGGTTACAAGAATTTGCTAACAACAAGGAGATCATAAAAACATTTGGAATCCACTATGAGACTGGAGAAGTTATTTCTGATGAATTGATTCAAAAGATATTAGATTCTTTGAATTATGGTCAAGGATACGGTAATAACAGACAGGTTGAATTTGGATTGTTTGATCTAATGATCTATGATCAGGCGTATTCAAAACAACAGATCCAGGAAAAATTAGATGAGGTCAGAAAAATGGTCTCAGTTATAAAAACACCATCATATAATAAGTTCCAATGTTCATTCAGTCATATATTTGGAGGCGGATATGGAGCCGGTTATTACTCATATAAATGGGCCGAAGTGCTTTCTGCTGATAGTTATTTAGAGATGACCAAAGGCGGAAACATCAACAAGGAATTAGCCAATAATTTCTTTGATAACCTCCTGTCATTAGGAGGATCGGTAAATATGAAGGAAAGCTTTGTAAATGTTCATGGGAGACAGCCGGATCCTAGGGCATTATTAAAACTCACAGGGATACTGTAAGATAGGTTTAAACAATTGCATCCAAATAGGTATAATCCCCTAGATAATAATAAAACCCCAGAAGAAGAGTTTGTGAGCTCTTCCTCCGGGGTTACTTTTTTATTCTGCTAATTTATATATTTATACTTC
>DAOUPY010000533.1 GCA_030625925.1 Fusobacteriaceae bacterium
ACTGGATATAGAGGAAAAAAAAGAATATAAAGCAGGGATTGATCTTATCTATAACCCGCAGAAAACCAGGTTTTTAGAGGGATTTGAAGTAGGAGGAAATGGACTCCTAATGTTGGTAGGTCAGGCTGTAAAGGCAGAAGAAATATGGCAGGAAAGGGAAATTACAGAGAATGAAACACTGGAAATTTATGAGGAAATAAAAAAAATGATGTATAAAAAAGCAATGTGACATTAGACCTAAATAATAAAAGGGGGAGAAGATGGGAATATTAGCTAAAAGATCAGAAGATAAAAATATTGTAGATACGGTGTTCACCATGGTAAATAAGGCCAGAGATGCCAAGGTTAAATATGGTAATGAAAACGTAGTGGACGTAACAATAGGAGCACTCTGTGATGAGGAGGGGAAATTCACTATTTTTGATTCTGTAAGTAAAGTATATAAAAATTTAAATAATATGGATATAGCACCATATGCAGAATCGTTTATTGGGAATAATGACTATCTAAAAGAGATGAAATCATGGGTATTGGGTGATCATGAAGGAGAATTTAATGTAGGAGCTATAGCTACCCCTGGTGGATCTGGATCTGTGAGTTCTACACTAAAAAATATATTGGATCCGGGAGAAACTCTGCTCATTCCAAATATTGGCTGGGGACCCTATAAGATAATGGCAAAGGAACATGATTTAAAAATAGAGACCTATGAATTATTCAATGAAAAAGATGAATTTAATCTTGAAAGTTTCAGAGAAAAATCATCTAAGATAATGAAATCACAGGGAAAAGTTTTAGCCATAATAAACGATCCGTGTCACAACCCTACAGGCTATTCGATGACTACATCTGAATGGGAAAGTATTGTAAAATTAATGAATGACTTATCTGAAGATGGGAATTTTATCCTTTTAAATGATATTGCTTATATAGACTATGCTGTAAAAGGATATGAAGAAAGTCGTAAATATATGGGGAGCTTTAGAGAACTATCGCCTAAAAATTTAGTTGTATTTGCCTTTAGTTGTTCGAAGACGCTGACTAAATATGGTCTTCGTGTAGGTGGAAGTGTATTTATCTCAAATGAAAAGAAAAATGTAGATGACTATATGAGAGCCAATGAATTTACATGCCGGGGTGTATGGTCAAATGTTCCTAAGGGTGGGATGAAATTATTTTCAACTATCCAAAGTAATGAAAATTTAAAAGGAAAATTAATAGAGGAAAGAAACATCTATGTAAAACTATTAGAAAAAAGATCTAAGATATTTTTAGAGGAAGCGAAGGAAGCAGGCTTAAAAGTTTACCCGTATAAAGAAGGTTTTTTTATTACATTAAAGATAGAGAGTGAGAAAATAGAAGAAAGTATAGAAAAGCTCAATAAGGAAAATATATATCCCATTCAAGTAGCACACGGGATAAGGATAGCAATATGTGGAAGTCCCAGTAAAAAATTAGAGGGCCTAGCCAAAAAGATTAAAGATATTATAGGTTAAAAAAAAAGGAGACTCCTGTGCTGATATCAAC
>DAOUPY010000461.1 GCA_030625925.1 Fusobacteriaceae bacterium
TCCCTTTGGGAGCTAATATGATAGGTATATTCTGGGGGAGAATATTTTTTGCGGTAATATTTACGTTAGTCTTTAATAAGATAATGCCGAAAGATGAGATAAAAAACGTAGAAGTGGATAAATCCATTGGTATAATTAAAATAGAGAGATAAAGTCAATTAATAAAAAAGATCCCAGATTCAAATTAATCTGCGATCTTTTTTATTTGGAAACTTTTCTTAGAAGTTGATGTAAAATTCTGTATTTTGGATCTTGTCAAAGTTTTCTAATTCATGGTTCCCTTTAAATTCTGCTGGTAAAATCTCCTCTGCCTTAAAAAAGTTTAAAAAATTTATTCCTGCTCTTTTAATTCTTGCCATTTGTGTTACCTCCTGTTGAAATCTTATTTTATAAGTAATAATATCAGTTATTTCACTATATTTAAAATATATATATTAAATTGATATATTGGGAATGATGAGTTTTATTAATAGCAAGTTACTACTATTTGTGTATTAAATACCATATAAATGGTGTTTAAGATTAAAACGAATAAATTCTTGTTTTAAAAATGCTTCATAATATCCTATACTTAATAGACAACAAAAAATCATATATGTTATATATACATAAAAATGAAATTAATTTTTACAGCTCAGTTAAAAAACGATTAATTAGTAATGACACCCTAACTAGATTGAAATTTGGAGTAAAATTAAAAAGGCACTTAGAAAAAATTCTAAGTGCCTTTTTATTGCTGCCTCTTTAATTTAAGAGATAAATATTTTTTTTGTCATTGAATTCTTTGCTCTATACAGGTTTTTATCTAACTGCAAAAAATAATCTCTCAAGTCTTTTTTTGAGTTTAATTCTAAGATTCCGATACTGATACTAACTTTCCCCCCGGAATCATTGTAATGTATATTTAGGTTATCTATCTCATCTATAATTTTCTCAGCTAATTCAATCACTTTTTTTTTTGAGACTTTGGCTATTCCACAGAGAAATTCATCTCCTCCATATCTTCCAACTTCTCCCCTATTAAAAAATAGTTTTTTTAGTATCTCAGCTACCCCTACAAGAGCTTGATCTCCTACAAAATGACCAAAATTATCATTTACCCCTTTAAAATTATTTAGATCCATGAGAAAGAGGAATACTTTTTCACTTTCTAAAATAGATCTTCTATAGATCTTATGAAAGGATTCATAAAAAAATCTCCTGTTATAGATTCCAGTGAGGTCATCGTATTTAGAGTGTCTTTCTAAAATTTTGTTTGCCATTAAGATTTTTTTATTCTGAAGGGTGTTATTGAGAGCAATAGTCATAAAAGGTATCAACTCTCGACAGACCTCTATTTCCTCTACTGAAAAAGTATACCTTTCATAGATTTGAAAAGTAAACGCTCCAATTACATCTTTTTCTATTATTAAGGGTGCAAAAAAAGAGGCCGAAGGAACCCTACCTATAAAAACTGAAGGACCTTTTCTTGTTTTTTTCCCAGAGATATATTCTTTTTTATTTAAAACTGCTTTTAATAATTTACTTGCACTTCCTTCGCTATAGAGAATATCTTCAAAGTCTAACCTTTCATTGTTTTCAAAGAAAAAACAATCAGAGACTTTTTTTTCTTTAGGATAATTAACTGCTAATCCAATTGTACAATCTCCATAACTACCTTTTAAGAATGTATATACCATCTTTGACATCTCTTCTATAGATCTAGAAGAAACCAAAGCTTTTGTAATTTCCCTTATGAAATAAAGTATATTTTTTTCTCTTATTAATTTCTGGGATTCTTCTGTATCAGGCTCGCTATTTACCGTGTGAACACCTTTAATTAAATTATTATTTTTTTTAAAATTCATAATAAATCCTTCCTTTGTAACCACAAAAACTCTAAAAGAGTATTATTTTAATTTAAAAAACACATAAAAAACTAGGAATAGAACTATAAGAAAAAATATAAATTTTAGAAATCCTCCTTTTCTAGCTGCCGAATTACGACTTATTCTTATTTTTTTTTTTCTGATTCTCATTCTTTAATCCTCCTATGTTATAATCCCTCTAAATAGAGTATATATTATAAT
>DAOUPY010000077.1 GCA_030625925.1 Fusobacteriaceae bacterium
TAATATAGTGAGGGAAAAAGAGGAGTGTGAAAGCTGTAGTGGATAGAAAAAAAATATTTAACCCCTGTGGTATAGATACCTTAGACCAGAGAAAAATAATAGGGGGAGAAACAACAAATATATTTAACCTGAACAATGTTAAATACCAATGGGCAAACAACCTGTATAGAACTATGATGGGAAATTTTTGGATTCCTGAAAAAACAGATCTGACCCAGGATAAAAATGACTATGTCAGTTTAGTAGATGAAGAAAAAGATGCATATGATGGAATATTGTCGTTTTTAGTATTCTTAGATAGTATTCAGACCAATAATATTCCTAATATTTCAAACTATATAACAGCTCCAGAGGTAAATTTGATCCTGGCTATCCAGACATATCAAGAAGCTATCCACTCCCAATCCTATCAATATATAATAGAGAGTATCCTGCCAAAGGAAAAAAGAAACCTTATATATGATAAGTGGAGAGATGATGAGGTGTTGTTTGAAAGAAACCAGTATATAGCAAAGATATACCAGGATTTTATAGATGTTCCCAGCAATAATAATTTTGCCAGGGTACTGGTAGCTAACTTTTTATTGGAATCCCTGTACTTCTACAATGGGTTTAATTTCTTCTATCTACTGGCCAGCAGAAATAAGATGATGGGAACCTCTGATATCATTAAATTAATCAACAGGGATGAACTGTCCCATGTGGCCTTATTTCAAAATATGATAAATGAGATCAAACAAGAAAATATAGATTATTTTAGTGAAAAAGAGATCTATGAGATGTTTAAAGTTGCTGTAGAACAGGAGATAAAGTGGAGTAAACATATTATAGGTAAAAAAATATTAGGAGTCACAGAGAAAACCATTGAAGATTATACCAAATGGTTAGCCAATGAAAGACTCAGGAGCCTTGGTTTGAATATACTTTATGATGGTTATGAGAAAAACCCGTACAAGCATCTGGAAAAATTAGCAGATACCGAGGGAGAGGGAAATGTAAAAGCTAATTTTTTTGAAGGAAATGTAACTTCATACAATATGAGTTCCTCCATAGATGGGTGGGATGAACTTTAAAATTAATACTTTTTAATGTTAAGTACTGAAATTATAGACTTTCGATCCTTGTTTTACAACAAAAATTAACGATGTTATTTCACAAGCATTTTAAAACGCAAACATTACATTCGAAAACTGAACTTTATATCCGAGATGCACATGTAAGTTGACAAATTTGATAAAAAACAGGGTGAAAAGCAAATAAAGGTTGTCTTTTAAAGACTTATGAGTTACTATTATATTGTAGTTGGCAAATCAAAGTAAAATTCGAATGTTAATCAAAGGTTAAAAATAGAGTCTAAATGTTAAATGCTAGTTAAATAAAACTATTGACTTTATTTGTTAAAACTGTTATACTTTTCACATAGTAAGAATATTTTAGGTTTAGGAGGAATAAAATGAGCAATTATTTAAATAACTTCAAAGGAGATCTTTGGAAAAAAGAGATCGATGTAAGAGATTTTATACAAAGTAACTATACACCATATGAAGGTGGAGATGAATTTTTAGCAGGTGCTACTGATAACTCTAAAAAATTATGGGATAAATTAACAGAAATGTTTAAAGTAGAGATAGAAAAAGGTGTCTACGACGCAGAAACTAAAATGCCTTCAAATGTAGATGCATATGGAGCAGGATATATAGAGAAAGACTTAGAAAGTATTGTAGGGTTACAAACTGATGCACCATTAAAAAGAGCTATGTTCCCTAAAGGTGGACTAAGAACTGTTCAAAATGCATTAGAATCTTACGGGTATGAAATGGATCCAGTAACAGCTGAATTCTTTAAAAACAATAGACCAAGTCATAATGACGGTGTATTCTCAGCTTATACTGATGATATCAGAGCAGCTAGAAGATCTGGAATCATCACTGGTTTACCAGATGCATATGGAAGAGGAAGAATCATAGGAGATTACAGAAGAGTAGCTCTTTATGGTGTAGATAGATTATTAGAAGATAAAGTAGCTCAAAAGAAATCTTTAGATGTAAATGAGATGACTGAAGATATTATCAGAAGCAGAGAAGAAGTTTCACAACAAATAGCATCTTTAAAAGCGTTAATCAATATGTGTAATGCATACGGATTCGACGTATCTAAACCGGCTACAAATGCAAAAGAAGCTATCCAATGGACTTACTTCGCTTACCTTGCTGCTACTAAGCATCAAGACGGAGCTGCTATGTCATTAGGAAGAGTATCTACTTTCTTAGACATCTATATTGAAAAAGATATCGCTGAAGGAATCATCACTGAAGAAGAGGCTCAAGAATATATCGACCAATTCGTTATGAAGTTAAGAATAGTAAGATTTTTAAGACCACCAGCTTACAATGAATTATTCTCAGGAGACCCTACATGGATCACAGAATCAATAGGTGGTATGGGTGTAGACGGAAGAACTTTAGTAAGTAGAACTTCATTCAGAACATTAAACACTTTATATAACTTAGGTGCAGCACCTGAGCCAAACTTAACAGTTTTATGGTCAACTAGTTTACCTGAAAACTTTAAGCAATTTGTTGCAAAAGTATCTATGGATACATCATCATTACAATATGAAAATGATGACCTTATGAGAAATCAATTTGGTGATGACTATGGAATCGCTTGTTGTGTATCTCCTATGAAAATAGGTAAAGGAATGCAATTCTTCGGTGCCAGAGTAAACTTACCAAAAGCATTATTATATGCTATCAATGGTGGAAAAGACGAGAAGAATGGAGTACAAGTAGGTCCTCAATTTGCTCCTATTACATCTGAATACTTAGACTTCAATGAAGTTATGGAAAAGTTTGATCAAAGTATGGAATGGTTATCTAAAGTATATGGAAAAGCATTAAACATAATTCATTACATGCATGACAAGTATGCTTACGAAGCATTCCAAATGTCATTACATGATTTAGAAATAGACAGAACACAAGCTCACGGAATCGCAGGAATCTCAATCGTTGCTGACTCATTAGCAGCTATTAAAAATGCTAAGGTAAAAGTAATCAGAAATGAAGACGGATTAGCTGTTGACTATGAGATCGAAGGAGATTATACTCCATTCGGAAACAACGATGACGAAACTGATGAATTTGCTATCATGATCACTAAAAACTTCATGGACAAGATCAGAACTCACCATATGTATAGAGGAGCTAGACCTACTCAATCTCTATTAACTATCACTTCAAACGTAGTATACGGAAAGAAGACTGGTAATACACCAGACGGTAGAAGAGCTGGAGAACCATTTGGTCCAGGAGCTAACCCTATGCATGGTAGAGATAGAAGAGGAGCAATTGCTGCTATGTCATCTGTTGCAAAATTACCATTTGAACATGCAAATGATGGTATCTCTTATACATTTGCTATAACTCCAGGAGCGTTAGGAAAAGATGATTCTATCAGAAGAAACAACCTAATCTCATTAATGGATGGATATTTCTCTCCAACTGGTGGACAGCATTTAAATGTTAACGTATTCGATAGAGCATTATTAGAAGATGCTATGGAAAGACCTGAATTATATCCTCAATTAACTATCAGAGTATCTGGATATGCAGTTAACTTTGTTAGATTAACTAAGGAACAACAATTAGATGTTATAAGAAGAACTATTAACTCAACTATGTAATAAAAAGTTATAGTTTGAAAAAAGTGGTAGTTAATTAATTTTAACTGCCACTTTTATGTTATAATGGTGGTGATGAATAGTTGGCTATTCCTCCTTGTGGAAATTTTAAAAATATTAAAATTGATTATAATTTTAGAATTTTTTTTAAAATATTAATCTCATAGAGGAAGTAAGATATAAGAGAAAAATATTGAAACAAGGTGATTGTTTTTATAATCCACCTCTGATTTAAGAGGGAGAATAGGTGGATTTTTTAGGGAGGAGAAGAGATGAAATTAACAGGGAAACTACATTCATTTGAAAGTTGTGGGACCGTAGACGGGCCTGGAATCAGATTTATTGTATTTACGCAAGGATGCCCTTTAAGATGTAAATATTGTCATAATCCAGATACATGGGATCTTAAAGATGCCAAATATGAAAGAGATATTGAATTTACTATAAATGAAATAAAAAAATATAAGCCATTTTTTAGAAATGGCGGTGGATTAACAGTTACAGGCGGGGAACCATTTGTACAGATGAATTATATTGAAGCTTTATTTAAAAGATCTAAAGAAGAAGGAATCCACACTGCTGTAGATACTTCTGGTTATATCTTCAATGACAGAGTGAAGGAAGTTCTTGAATATGTAGACTTAGTATTATTAGATATAAAAAGTATAAACCCAGATACATACAAGGAGCTGACAGGGGTAGAATTAGAAAATACTCTAAAGTTTGCTGAATATTTGGATAGTATAGGAAAACCTGTGTGGATAAGACATGTTGTTGTTCCTGGAATAACAGATAAGAAGGAAAATTTAGAAAAATTAGCAGATTATGTTTCTAAATTAAAAAATGTAGAAAAAATTGAATTACTGCCATTTCATCAAATGGGAACACATAAATGGGAAGAGATGAACCTTGAATATCCACTGAAAGATGTGAAGGAACCCACTGCAGAAGATATGAAAGCTGCCAGACAAATATTTAGAGATAGAGGACTAAATGTAGGGTAAAAAGGCCCTCTTTAGATTGAAGATAATAAAAAAGATCGCAGATTCTAACTAATCTGGGATCTTTTTTTATTACAGAACTTCCTCTTTCTGATTTTCCTTCTTTCGTAAAGAAGGCGAAAGTAGGAGCTAAAGATGTAATATTCTAGCTATATCCTCTGTCTTTAAGTCGCATTTAAAATAAATGATTGTGTATCATTTATTTTAAAAATCGCGATATTGGAGGAAAACAAGGAGAAAGTTCAGAAAGTTTTTTTGCATTTAATTATAAAATCCTAGATCCTGCCTATCTGAATGCAATTCCACGTTTTTTCCCTTTTCATTTGTTTTATAATGATATATAATTACATTAAATTCAAGAAATTCAAATTTTTACTATCGTTGTTTTTTAAAAAATCTTTTACCCTATAAGAGTAGACAATATTTAAATAGAAGAAATTAATCATGGAGGAGAAGAAAAAATGAAATTATTAAAAGAAAGTGCAAGGATAAGCTTAAAGCTTCTGAAAATAATGCTGCCTATAAGTATTTTAGTGAAGGTTGGAAGTAATTATGGGATAATAGAGATCCTTTCTAAAACTTTGTCTCCATTAATGAAAATAATGGGACTCAGTGGTGAGATGGGGATTGTATGGGCAACAGCCATGGTAACCAATATATACGGTGGGATATTAGTATTATTTACCATGGCACAAAATAATACATTCACAGTGGCAGAGATAACCATAGTGGCCAGTATAATTTTATTTGCTCACTCCCTTCCAGTGGAGCTTAAGGTTATATCGGAAACAGGAGCAAAACCCTGGAAAATTTTAAGCATAAGGGTATTGTGTGCTGTAATATCGGGAGTATTTCTAAATTTATTATTTAAATTTTTTAATATCTATCAAGAAACAGCAGTCTTCAGATTTACACTAAAGGAATCAAATTCAGGGATTATAAGTTGGATATTGGGAGAACTAAAAAAATATATAACAATATTCGTTATTATATTTATTCTTTTAGCTCTCATGGAGGGATTAAAAAAAATAGGAGTCATAGACTGGATAAACGATAAGTTCTCTCCAGTGATGTCTTTTCTGGGTATAGATCCAGGACTATCGTTGACATGTATAGTTGGTCTTACCATGGGAATCAGTTATGGCAGCGGACTTATCATAAAAGAAACAAGAGAAGGTAATTATAGCAGGAGAGATCTATTTCTAGTGGCTGTATTTATGAGTCTGTGTCATGCTCTTATAGAGGACACCCTTCTAATGATCCCTTTGGGAGCTAAGATGATAGGTATATTCTGGGGGAGAATATTTTTTGCAGTAATATTTACGTTAGTCTTTAATAAGATAATTCCGAAAGATGAGATAAAAAAAGTAAAAGTGGAAGAGGATAAATCCATTGGTATAATTAAAATAGAGAGATAAAGTCAATTAATAAAAAAGATCCCAGATTCAAATTAATCTGCGATCTTTTTTATTTGGAAACTTTTTTTAGAAGTTGATGTAAAATTCTGTATTTTGGATCTTATCAAAGTTTTCTAATTCATGATTCCCTTTAAATTCTGCTGGTAGAATCTCCTCTGCCTTAAAAAAGTTTAAAAAATTTATTCCTGCTCTTTTAATTTTTGCCATTTGTGTTACCTCCTGTTGAAATCTTATTTTATAAGTAATAATATCAGTTATTTCACTATATTTAAAATATATATATTAAATTGATATATGGGGAATGATGAGTTTTATTAATAGTAAGTTACTACTATTTGTATATTAAATACTATATAAATGGTGTTTAATATTAAAACAAATAAATTCTTGTTTTAAGAATGCTTCATAATATCCTATACTTAATAGATAACAAAAAATCATATATGTTATATATACATAAAAATGAAATTAATTTTAACAGCTCAGTTAAAAAAAAATTAATTAGTAATAACACCCTAACTAGATTGAAATTGGGAGTAAAATTAAAAAGGCACTTAGAGAAAATTCTAAGTGCCTTTTTATTGCTGCCTCTTTAATTTAAGAGATAAATATTTTTTTTGTCATCGTATTTAGAGTGTTTTTCTAAAATTTTATTTACCATGTGAACACCTTTAATTAAATTATTATTTTTTTTAAAATTCATAATAAATCCTTCCTTTGTAACTACAAAAACTCTAAAAGAGTATTATTTTAATTTAAAAAACACATAAAAAACTAGGAATATAACTATAAGAAAAAATATAAATTTTAGAAATCCTCCTTTTCTAGCTGCCGAATTACGACTTATTCTTATTTTTTTTTTTCTGATTCTCATTCTTTAATCCTCCTATGTTATAATCCCTCTAAATAGAGTATATATTATAAT
>DAOUPY010000575.1 GCA_030625925.1 Fusobacteriaceae bacterium
AGGAAAATTTTTGAACCTCTCTCCTCTGAAGTCCTTCTCAGTTAAGTTATAGTTTTGTATAGATGTTCCCATAGCACCGTCTAAAACCATTATTTTTTCTTTTAAAAGATCTTTTATTTCCATATTCATCTGACCTCCCCAATTAATCCTTCGTGGAGGAGGGAGACAGCTTTTTCCAAGTTTTTCTGCTGGATGATACATGAGATATTTATATCTGATGAAGATACCATCTCAATTGAAATATTATTTTCAGACAATATTTTAAAAACTTGTGCTGCTATTCCCTTGGATTTTACACCTATTCCTATGACAGATACCTTTCCCAAATTTGGGATATGAATTAAATTTTTCCTGTTCTCAGGATATTTTTCTCTCAAAACTTCAAAAGCTTTCTCCAATAACTCCTGTTTTAAAATACAAGAGATCGTAGCTCCCCTTTCAGGATCAAAATCATGGGTAATGATGTCGATATTGTAGCCTTTATTGGATAGGGTATTGATAACATCTGCCAATCTATGTGGTGTGTCTCTTAAAGTTATTTTAGATAAATTTTTACTGTGGGTAATTCCTCTGATCACTTCTTTTTCCATCTTATCTTCTCCTTTGACAAGGCTCCCTTCTTCCCATGAATATGAGGAGCGTAAATGTATTTTTATATTATACTTACAGGCCAGCTCGACGCTTCTGCTATGGAGGACTTTAGCACCGTTTCCAGCCATCTCTATCATCTCACTATAGGCAATCTTCTTGATTTTCTTAGCATTTTTAACTACCCTTGGATCTGCCGAATAGATTCCGTCAACATCCGTATAAATTTCTACCTCTTTGGCACCTAAAGTCACTCCCAAAGCCACAGCCGTGGTGTCAGAACCACCTCGTCCCAGAGTCGTTATATTTCCATACGGATCTACCCCCTGAAATCCTGTAACAACAACTATATTGCCTTTTTTTAATGCCTCTTTTATCTTTCTGCTCTCTATATTTAAGATTTGAGCACAGTTATGATTACTGCAGGTTTTT
>DAOUPY010000223.1 GCA_030625925.1 Fusobacteriaceae bacterium
TCCGTGAAGTTATAGATATAAAACATGGAGGAGTGGAGAAATTTGGAATGGAAGTTGAGTATTTGGGAACTTCTGTACCTTGTGAGAAATTAATAGATGCGGCTGTAGAGTTAAATGCGGATGTAGTATTAGCTTCTACAATCATCTCCCATGACGATGTTCACTATAAGAATATGAAAAAATTACATGAATTAGCAGTTGAAAAAGGGATTAGAGATAAGATAATCATCTGTGCTGGTGGTACCCAGGTAACGCCTGAGATAGCTAGAAAAAATGGGATGGATGAAGGGTTCTCTAAAAATGACAGAGGAGTAAATGTAGCTTCATTCCTAGTAAAAAGAAAAAAAGAGATGATGGAGAACAAATAAAATTTCTTCCTTGGTTGCTATAAAGACCTCATCTTTCATGTAGTTAATGATGAGGTCTAAAGAGAATATACTGACAAGAAAGGGGCTGAGAAAATATTATGAAAATAGATGTTTTGGTAGCAGAAATAGGGAGTACGACAACAGTTGTCAATGCCTTTGGGAATTTAAATGGAGAAAGTCCTAAATTTATAGGGCAGGGGCAGGCTCCTACCACGGTAGATCAAGGGGATGTAAATCTAGGTCTTATGGATGCTACCTATGATCTAGAGGAAAAACTGGGAATTAAAGAGTTGGAGTATGATGAGTTCTTGGCTACAAGCAGTGCAGCAGGGGGCCTGAAGATGACTGTTCATGCATTGGTATATGATATGACAGCTAAAGCGGCAAAGGAAGCAGCACTAGGAGCAGGAGCCAATATCCATATGGTCACATCGGGAAAACTCCGAAGAACCGATTTAAAGGAAATAGAAAAAATTAAACCAAATATAATTTTACTCGCCGGAGGAGTAGATTATGGAGAGAGAGACACAGCTCTATATAATGCAGAACTTCTGGCTAAACTTAACTTAAATGTTCCTATAATCTATGCAGGAAATATTCAAAATTGTGAGGAGATAAAATTAATATTTGAGGAGTATGGAAAAGAAGACCTCCTAAAAATAGTAGAAAATGTATATCCTAAGATAGACCGATTGAATGTCGAACCTGTAAGACGTGTGATTCAAGATGTTTTTGAAGAACATATAATCCATGCTCCAGGAATGGAGAAGGTGAGAGATATAGTAAGCGGGCCTATAGTACCTACTCCGGGAGCAGTTATGGAAGCTTCTAAGATCTTAAAAGACGTTATAGGAGATTTGGTCACTATAGATGTTGGGGGAGCCACCACAGATATCCACTCGGTAACCGATGGCAGTGAGGAGATAATGAGTATTTTAATTTCCCCGGAACCTGTAGCCAAAAGAACCGTTGAAGGAGATTTGGGAGTCTACGTAAATATGAAAAATATAGTTGAAACAATAGGAGAAAAAAACTTAGCTAAAGAGCTGTCTTTGGAGAGGGAAGAATTAACAGAGCATCTCCTAAATTTTCCGCCTATTCCTAAAAGTGAAATCGAGATGAAATTAGTGGAAATCTTGACGGAAAAAGCTGTAATTATGTCGATTCATCGGCATGCTGGAGGCTATAGACATCTTTTTGGTGAAACTAAAAAAACTCTTGCTGAAGGAAAAGATCTTACCAGTGTTAAATGGATAATAGGGACTGGAGGAGCATTGACTAAACTGCCAAATAGGATAGAGATCTTAAAAAAGGTAGCGGCAAGTAATAAAGGAGATAAACTTTTACCTACACCAGAGGTAAAAATATTGATAGATAATGATTATATTATGGCTTCTTTGGGAGTCCTATCGAAATATAATAAAGAATCAGCTGTTAAATTGCTCAAAAAAAGTTTAAAGATCGAGGAGGTGGACGCTTTATGACCGAATACCCAAGGGTAGTGGTAGATTTAAGTAAGATAAGAGAAAATGTAAAATTTTTGACAAAAAAATGCGAAGAATCCCAGATAGATGTAGTAGGGATAGCTAAAGTTTTTTCAGGAAGTACAGAGATAGCTAAGGTATTGGTAGAGGGAGGAGTAAAATATTTAGGAGATTCCAGGGTAGAAAATTTAAAACAATATGAGAGCCTGGATGTTCCTAAGATAATGATCCGTCTGCCTATGAAGTCTCAGATAAAAGAAGTAATAAAATACGTAGATATAAGTTTAAACAGTGAAATATCTACTATAGCTCTTTTAAATGAGGAGGCAGGAAAACAATATAGAATCCACAGGATCATCCTGATGCTTGAATTAGGAGATCTCAGAGAGGGGATCCTACCACAAGATGTAGAAGAGTATATGGATCAAATAAATTCTATGGGAAATATTAAATTAGAGGGGGTAGGTGTAAATCTCACATGTTATGGAGGGATCATTCCTAGCTTTGAAAATTTAGGCCAATTAGAAAAAATTTCAGATTTAATAGAGAAAAAGTATAATTTAAAACTAAATATTATATCAGGTGGGAATTCTAGTAGTTTAGATCTATTACTAAAAAATAATATGCCATCTAAAGTAAATAATTTAAGGCTGGGAGAATCACTTATTTTTGGCCGGGAAACAGCCTATGGAAAAGATTTAGAAGGATGCTTCTATGACAGTGTAAAATTAGAGGCAGAGATAATAGAGCTAAAGGAAAAACAATCACATCCAGTTGGAGAAGTAGGATTCAATGCTTTTGGGAAAAAACCTATATTTATCGATAGAGGGATGAGAAAACGTGCTATTTTAGCTATTGGAGAACAGGATGTAGACCAATCTAACTTAAAAGTAATGGATGAAAAATTAATAATATTAGGAGCCAGCAGTGATCATTTGCTATTGGACGTAACCGATTCAAAAAAGGAATATAAGGTAGGAGATATAGTGGAATTTAAGCTGGATTATGGTTCCCTTTTACAGTTAACCACATCACCCTATGTAAAAAAAGTGTTTAATTAAAATTGACAAAGTAAATAAATTACTATAGAATAACTTTCAGAAAAGAAAAATTTAGATAGAGGTTGCAAATATTAAAGAGTAATTTTAGATTAGTCATGACAAGCGTTGATCCTAAGATGAAAGGTAAATTTGCCGAAATGCGAAGAAAAGAGTCAAAATTCTTTGTGTTGGGATTATGGATAAGATCCATAAAACTGTCACCATATAAAATTGGTGATGTGCTATTAAATGATTTTGAGCATAAACTTTATTTAAGTTTTATTGTTGGGGTTATTGATAGTGTTATCGATAGCTCTTTTTGTTACTTATAAATAAAAAAATCAGGAGGGAATTGATTATGGGGAGTAAGATGAAAAAGAAAACGACACTGATATACGCACTGATACCATTGTTATTTTTAATAGGGAGTTTATTTTATGCAATTCAAATTGCAGGGATTGATGTACACATACCTATCTTAGTATCGGCATTTTTCGCAGCAGGAGTAGCTATATTTGGTCTAAACTATACGTGGGCAGAGATAGAAGAAGGAGTAGTTGAAACTATTAAGATGGCTTTAGGTGCTATTATAATTCTTATGATAATTGGAATGGTAGTAGGAACTTGGATTCAATCTGGTGTAGTACCAACTATGATCTTTTATGGATTGAAGATCTTGTCACCGGGGATATTTTTACCGGCAACGCTTATTATATGTGCCGTTGTATCTGTGGCTACTGGTTCATCATGGACAACGGCAGCAACAGTCGGTATCGCACTTATTGGTGTAGGAGAGGGACTTGGAATACCTAGAAATATAGTAGCAGGTGCTATTATTTCCGGAGCATATATGGGAGATAAATTATCGCCATTATCAGATACAACAAACTTAGCACCAGCAATGGCAGGGACAGATTTATTTACTCATATTAAACATATGCTGTATACAACAGTACCTAGTTTCATCATATCTATAATTTTGTTTGGATTTATTGGAGCTAAATATACAGGAGCAGCATTAAATACAGAGATGATCGACGGAATATTAAGCACTCTAAGTGGAAACTTTAATCTTAATCCTTTATTATTATTGGTGCCAGTTATTGTAATCGGGGCAGTAATAATGAAAGTTCCAGCAATACCTGGATTATTTGGAGGATCTATCTTAGGTGGAATAGCTGCAATGACCTTCCAAGGAGCATCATTAGGTTCGGT